>JAGQUI010000183.1 GCA_020438595.1 Propionibacteriaceae bacterium
TGCCGATGGTGCCGACGAGGTAGCCGATCAGGGCCGGGGCGATCAGGAACGTGGCGTAGCCGAAGGTGACCACGACGGCGAGCCCGCGTCCGCCCGCGGTGTGGCCGGCCACGGCGTAGACCTGCGGGGCGATCATGCCGATGCCCAGGCCCACCAGGGACCAGCCGACCAGCAGGACGGGCAGGTTGCTGCCGAGCGCGACCACGAGGTAGCCGAGCGCCGAGCACGCGCCGCCGAACATCGTCA
This sequence comes from Propionibacteriaceae bacterium, assembly GCA_020438595.1. The sequence goes on from JAGQUI010000183.1 coordinate 247, forward strand.
CGGCCCGGCGTCCGAAGCGGGCGACCAGGAAGTCGCCGAGCAGCCGGATCACGACCATGAACGCGGCCACGCAGGTGTAGCCGAGGGCGCCGGTGGTCGGGTCGACGCCGGCGATCTGGGTGACCTGCAGGCTGGACCAGTCGCTGGCGGTGCCCTCGCCGAGGCCGAACGCGATCGCCATCAGGCCCAGCAGGTAGGCCGACGCGGGGATCGGCGTCCGGGTCCCGGTGGCGTCGGTGTGGCTCACCACGGCCGTCTCCGGGGTGATCCGCCACGCGAGCACGAAGGCCGCCACGCCCAGGGCCGCAGCCACCGAGGTCGCCGCCACGACGGCGGGCTGCGGGTCGGGCGCGAACACGGCCCCGAGCAGCACGAGGGTGGCCGCGCCGGTCAGGTTGCCGACCGACCACATGCCGTGGAAGAAGCTCATGATCGGTTTCGGCCGGTGCTGCTCGACCTGCACGCCGATCGCGTTCATGGCGACGTCGATGCCGCCGTTGCCGATGCCGAGGGCGATGCCGGCGACGAACATCACCGGCAGCGACGGGGAGAGCCCGAGGGCGAGGATGGCCGCCACGAGGATCGGCAGCATCGCCAGCGACACCCGGCGCGCGCCGAGCCGGTCGGCCAGGCGCCCGGACACCTGCATGGACGCGATCGCGGCCAGCCCCATGCTGACGAAGAACACCGACAGCTGCCACGGCACCAGCCCGAACCGGGCGGTGAGGGTCGGGATCGAGGCCGCGTAGGCGCCGATGACCAGGCCGTTGTAGCCGAACAGCAGCACGACCGCGCCGACAGCCTGCCGGGAACCGAGGGAAGAGCTCACCACAGCACTCTAGCTGAGAGCGCTCTCGGCTGCCGCTCCCCGTCCCCGCCGGGCGGCGCGAAATGGGGACGGTTCCTTTCCGCGTCGCTCCGGCGCCGCAACACGCCTCGCGTGGACCGGCGCGAAATGAGAACCGTCCCCGTTCCGCGTCGATCAGGCGTCGTTGCGGCGGGGGTGCACGTGCAGGGTGGGGGAGACCTCGAGGTTCCGCATGCCGTTCCAGGCGAGGTTCACCAGGTGGGCGGCGACCACGGGCTTGGACAGCCGGAGCTCCTCCCGGGTGTCCATCCACCACTGGCCGGCCAGAGCGACGAGCCCGACCAGCATCTGCGAGTAGAGCGGCGCGGTGTCCGGGTCGAACCCGCGCTCGGTGAACTGGTCGCCGAGCAGGTCCTCCACCCGCGAGCCTATGTCGGACAGGATCGTCGCGAACGAGCCCTCCGGCGAGGTGGCCGAGGAGTCCCGGGACAGGATCCGGAAGCCGTTGGGGTGGTCGTCGATGTAGTCCAGCAGCGCCAGCGTGCCCAACTCGATCAGGCCGCGCGGGGTCGCCCGCGGCGTGGTGATGGCGGTGCGGATGGCGTCGTGCAGGGTGCGTACCTCGCGGTCGACCACCACCGCATACAGGCCCTCCTTGCCGCCGAAGTGTTCATAGACCACCGGCTTGCTCACCCCGGCGTGCGCGGCGATCTCCTCCACCGAGGTGCCCTCCAGGCCGCGCTCCGCGAACAGGGCTCGGGCCACGTCGATCAATTGCTCGCGCCGCTCGGCCCGGGTCATCCGGACGCGGCTGCGTCGCGCGCGGGCGGTGACCGGGGCCGGGGGCATGGCCCCAGTGTGGCCCGCGACGGGCGGGTTTGCGAATTCCGTCCCGCCTCGCGGGGCCGTTCCGGCGGTGCGGAGCGGGCCCGCGATCCAGTCTGGGCGAGCGGGTGCGAGCGCCCGTCCGCCCCCGTAGAGTTGGCCCCGTCCGTCTGCCGACGGTCGTTCCCCGGTTGGTCTGCCGGCAGGGCCCGCCTGACTTTGAATCAGGATTAGCGACGTAGGTTCGACTCCTACCCGGGGAGCGGATACCAACCAACGCTGGAGGTGCCCGTGGTCGATCAGGACTCGCAGAACAGGGTGGCAGCCGTCGTCATCATGGCGGCCGGAGCCGGAACCCGGATGAGGTCGGCGATCCCGAAAGTGCTGCACCGCGTCGCCGGCAAGTCGATGGTCGCCCTCGCCATCGACACCGCGGACGCGCTGGCCCCGGAGCGGCTGGTGGTGGTCGTCGGGCACCAGCGCGAACTGGTCGCCGAGCACCTCGCCGAGATCGCGCCCCACGTCACGCTCGCCGTGCAGGAGCAGCCCCTCGGCACCGGGGACGCCGTGCGGGCGGGCCTGGCCGCGCTGCCCGGCATCGCCGGTGAGGTGGTGGTGACCTCCGGCGACGTGCCGCTGCTCGCGCCCGACACCCTGGTCGACCTCGTCGCGGCCCACCGCGCGGCGGCCAACGCCGTCACCGTGCTCACCGCCGTCGTGCCCGACCCGACCGGCTACGGACGGATCGTCCGTGAGGGCGAGCAGGTGGCCCGGATCGTGGAGCAGTCCGACGCGACGGACGCCGAACTCGACCTCGCCGAGATCAACTCCGGCATCTACGTCTTCGACGCCGCGACCCTCGCCGACGGCCTGGCCGCGCTGCAGGCCAAGAACGCCCAGGGCGAGCTGTACCTCACCGACGTGGTCGCGCACGCCCGGGCGGCCGGACGCCGGGTCGGTGCCCGGGTGATCGCGGACTACCTGCAGACCGAGGGCGTGAACGACCGCGCCCAACTCGCCGAGCGTGCCGCGGAGCTGAACCGGCGGATCCTCGCCCGCTGGATGGCCGCGGGCGTGACCGTCCTCGACCCGGCCACCACCTGGGTGCACGCCGGCGTCGACCTCGCCGAGGACGTCACCCTGCTGCCCGGCACCTCGCTCGAAGGAGCCACCTCCGTGGCCCGCGGGGCGACCATCGGTCCGGACACCACCCTGATCGACGTCGAAGTAGGCGAGAATGCGCGCGTGCTGCGCAGCCACGCCGAACTCGCCGTGATCGGGCCCGACGTCACCGTCGGACCGTTCAGCTACCTGCGCCCGGGCACCGAACTGGCCGCCCGGGCCCACGTCGGCGCGTTCGTGGAGATGAAGAAGGCCGTGATCGGCGAGGGTGCGAAGGTGCCGCACCTCACCTACTGCGGCGACGCGGTGGTGGGCGCGGGCAGCAACATCGGCGCCGGCACGATCTTCGCCAACTACGACGGGGTGGGGAAGTACACCTCGACGGTGGGGGAGAGCTCGTTCGTCGGCAGCGACTCGGTGCTCGTCGCTCCCGTGCACATCGCGGACGGGGCGTACGTGGCGGCGGGCTCGACGATCACCGTCGACGTCGGTCCCGGCGAGCTCGCGGTCTCGCGCGGCCAGCAGCGCAACATCAAGGGCTGGGTGGAGCGGAAGCGGGCCGGCACCGCGTCCGCGCAGGCCGCGGCGGCGGCACTCGAGGCGCACGAGCAGGAGGCGACGCAGATGGAGTCCGGCGAGTGAGCGGCATCAAGCGCCCGACCGAGAAGCACCTGATGGTGTGTACCGGTCGGGCCTTCCCCGAACTGGCGCAGGAGGTGGCGTCGCTGCTCGGGGTCGACCTGGTCCCCACCCGTGCGCTCACCTACGCCAACTCCGAGATCTACGTCCGGTTCGAGGAATCGGTGCGCGGCTCGGACTGCTTCGTGATCCAGGCCCACCCGGCCCCGGTGAACGAGTGGTTGATGGAGCAGCTGATCATGGTGGACGCGCTGAAGCGGGCCTCCGCGCGCCGGATCACCGTGGTCTCGCCGTTCTACCCCTACGGCCGGCAGGACAAGAAGCACGCCGGCCGCGAGCCGATCTCGGCCCGGCTGGTGGCCGACCTGTACAAGGCGGCCGGCGCGAACCGCGTGATGTCGGTGGACCTGCACGCCGCCCAGATCCAGGGTTTCTTCGACGGGCCGGTCGACCACCTGCTCGCCCTGCCGGTGCTCGCCGACTACGTGAAGAAGCACTACGACGCGTCCGAGATGACCATCGTCTCCCCGGACGCCGGGCGGGTGCGGCTGGCCGACATGTGGTCCGACATGCTCGGCACGCCGCTGGCGATCATCCACAAGCGGCGCGACCCGAACAAGGCCAACGAGGTGGCGGTCGGCGAGGTCGTCGGCGACGTGGACGGGCGGGTCTGCCTGCTCGTGGACGACATGATCGACACGGCCGGCACGATCTGCCAGGCGGCCACGGCGCTGAAGAACTTCGGCGCCAAGACGGTGATCGCCGCCGCCACGCACCCGATCCTTTCCGGCCCCGCGCCGCAGCGGCTGAACGAGTCCGACTTCGAAGAGGTGATCGTCACCAACACCCTGCCCATCCCGGACTCGGTGAACATCCCCAAGCTCACCGTGCTCTCGATGGCCCCGCTGATCGCCCAGGCGATCCAGGCCGTCTTCGAGGAGGGCTCGGTCGCGTCGCTGTTCAACGGCGCCCACTGACCCGAGAGTGGACCGAGTCAGGAACCGTCCCCAACCCGGTCCGGACCGAGTGGGGGACGGTTCCTTACTCGGTCCACCCACTACCCCTCAGACGTCGATGCGCTCGGCGTCCAGCGCGTAGGCGCCCTCGACGATGAACTCCTTGCGCGGGGCGACGTCGTTGCCCATCAGCTTCTCGAAGGTGCCCTCGGCGGCGACCATGTCGTCCACGGTGATCCGGCGCAGGGTGCGGTGCCGCGGGTTCATGGTGGTGTCGCTCAGCTCGTGCGCGTCCATCTCGCCCAGACCCTTGTAGCGCTGCGGCTCCTTGAACGACTGCCCCTTCTTGGTGAGCTCGGCAAGCTTGCGCCGGTACTCGGCCTCGTTGTAGGTGTAGATGTACTTCTCCTGCCCCTTGCGCGGGTTGGTCAGCTCGAACCGGTGCAGCGGTGGCACCGCCGTGTAGACCCGGCCCTGTTCCACCAGCGGACGCATGTACTTGAAGAACAGCGTCGCGAGCAGGGTGCGGATGTGCGCGCCGTCGGAGTCGGCGTCGGCCATGAAGATGATCTTCGAGTAGCGGGCCGCCTCGATGTCGAACGTGCGGCCCGACCCGGCGCCCACCACCTGGATGATCGCCGCGCACTCGGCGTTCTTCAGCATGTCGCCGACCGACGCCTTCTGCACGTTCAGGATCTTGCCCCGGATCGGCAGCAGCGCCTGGTACTCCGAGTTGCGGGCCAGCTTGGCCGTGCCGAGCGCGGAATCGCCCTCCACGATGAACAGTTCGGTGCGGTCGAGGTCGGTGCTGCGGCAGTCGGCCAGCTTGGCCGGCAGCGTGGACGACTCCAGCGCGTTCTTGCGCCGCTGCGCCTCCTTGTGGGCCCTCGCCTGGACGCGGGTCCGGGACGCCGAGACCACCTTCTCCATCACCGCGCGGGCCTGGGTGCGCTGCGCGGCGCGGGTGGAGTTCAGGAAGGCACCCAGTTCGTTCTCCACGATCCGGGTGACCAGGCGGGTCACCGGCGGCGTGCCGAGCACCTCCTTGGTCTGGCCCTCGAACTGTGGCTCGGCGAGCCGTACCGTGACCACGCCGGTGAGGCCCTCCAGGGCGTCCTCCTTGGTGATCTCCTCGCCGGCCTTGAGCAGGCGGGTGCCGTCCAGTCCCTTCAGGAAGGCGCGGGTGAGCCCGCGCTCGAACCCGGCCACATGGGTGCCGCCCTTCGGCGTGGCGATGATGTTCACGAACGACTGCACCTGGGTGTCGTAGCCCGCGCCCCAGCGCAGCGCGATGTCCACCTCGAGGTCGCGCTCCACGTCGGTCGGCGTCATCGCCCCGTCGTCGTCGAGCATCGGCACGGTCTCG
>JAGQUI010000184.1 GCA_020438595.1 Propionibacteriaceae bacterium
GGACGCATCGGTGGCCCGGTAGCCGAAGTCGGGCAGCACCAGCTCGAGCTCCTCGACCGCAACCCGGAGTTCCTCGCCGACCCGCCGGCGCACGGCGTCCTCCGCCGGCTCGCCGGGGCGAGGGTGGCCGCAGCACGAGTTCGTCCATGTTCCGGGCCAGGTCGCCTTGCCCAGCGCCCGCCGGGTGAGCAGCACCCGGCCGCGGTCGTCGAACAGGTAGCAGGAGAACGCGAGGTGCCGCGGTGTGTCGTGGGTGTGTACCTGCGCCCGCGGCGCGGCGCCGCAGGGGCGGTCGTGTTCGTCGAGGAGCACCACGAGGTCGTGCTCCGGCCCGGCGGTCAGGCCGTCCTGCATCCGCGGCTGCCGACGATCGGTGTCTTCAGGGTTCGTGCGCATGATGCCTCAGCGGTGGCGGGCCTGGACGAGAACAGGCTCACCGGCCCGACGGAGCCAGATCAACCCCGTGGCGGTCAGCACAACTGCTGCGGCGACCCCGGCGGCCGCCCCGGCGAGGGCCGAGGACGGTTCCCCGGCCAGCCGACCGAACGCGATCCAGAACAGGCCCCACGACATCGCCAGCGCCACGCCGAGGCGGCCGTCCAGCACCCGGGCGAGCAGGACGCCGATCACCGCGGCGACCGCGAGCACCCCCACCGCCCACAGCTCGGCGAACTCAGGGCGAGGATTGACGCCGGAGGCGACCAGCGCGGCGGTGATGTTCGCCGCCGTCGCGATCGACACCCAGCCGAGGTAAAGGCCGAAGGTGCCGTCCACGAGAAGCTTCTCCACCGATCCGGCCCGGGTCGGGCGGCCCAACCGGCGCATCAACTCTCCGAGCGTCGCGGCCAGGCCGAGGATGACCACCACACTCGCCCACAGCCAGCCGGCCTGCGTGACCAGCAGCCAGGCGCCGTTGAGCACCATGGACACCGCCGACAGGGCGCCGATCCGGCGGGCGCGCGGGGAAGTGGCGTTCGACGGCAGCCACTGCCAGACCACGTAGGCGATCAGGCCGGCGTAGATCACCGACCAGATCGAGAAGGCCCGCACCGCCGGAGCGAGCAGGGTTGCCGTGGCCGACAGGCTTCCTCCCGCGGAGTTCTCCACGGGAGTACCGATCAGGCCGATCCCGAAGAGGGTTCCGACCACCATGAACACGGCACTGGCCGTGACGACCACCTGGCGCACCCGATCCGACATCGCTGCCTCCTTCACTCCAAAACCTTGAACAGGATTCTTGCATGGTGTGCGTCGGCCGAGAACACCTGAGCGCAAAACATTCGACAAAGTACGTACACCGCAACCCTCCTGGCGCTGGCTCTCCCCGGCGTACGATCGGCTCGTCATGGACACGATCAAGAAGGTCGCCGAACTCACCGGGGTGCCCGAGCACACCCTGCGGGCCTGGGAGCGCCGCTACGGACTGGTCGAGCCGGCCCGCAGCGCATCGGGCTATCGGCTCTACGACGAGGCAGCCATCTCTGCGATCCGCCGGATGAGCGACCTGGTCCGTGCGGGCTGGCCGCCCCGCCGGGCCGCCGCAGAGGCCGCCCGCCGGATCCGGGTCGACGAGGACGGCGCCGGCGCCCGGAGGGACCTGCTCGCTGCAGCTGCGCGGCTGGACGGCGAGACGATCGAGCGCATCCTCGCCGAGTCCTTCGCGCGGGACGACTTCGAGCGGCTGGCCGACGAGTGGCTGCTGCCGACCATGTCGGCCCTCGGCAGCGCCTGGGCGCGCGGCGAGATCACGGTGGCCGGGGAACACCTCGTGGCGGCAGGGGTGGTGCGTCGGCTGGCCGCTGCCTACGACGAGGCGGCCACGTCGGCGAGGGGACCGGCCGTGCTCATCGGCGCGCCCCCGGGCGCGGACCACGAGATCGGCCTGCTGGCATTCGCCACCGCCGCGCGCCGCTCCGGGCTGCGGACCGTGTACCTCGGTGCGCAGGTACCCGTTCCGGCCTGGCGGGAGGCCGTGGTCGAGACGGGAGCCCGGCACGCCGTCACCTCGCTGCACCGACGCGCGGACGCGGTCCGCCTCCGGCCTGTGGCGGCGGCCCTCGCCGACCTGCCCACGCTCGCGCTGTGGGTGGGCGGACGCCACCAGGCAGCGGCCCCGGCTGTGTTCCAGCCGCTCGGCCACTCCGTCGCGGCGGCCGCGGCCGCGCTCTCCGCGGCCTGATCAGCCGTCGTCCGGCCGGCGCGCCACGAAGGTGTGCAGGATGCCGCGCTGCCAGCCACGGACGTCCCGCCGCGTGATCTCGGTGAAACCCGACCGGGCCAGTCGTGCGGCGAAGCCCTGGGTGCTGTCGAAGTCCAGCACGCTGCGCCACAGGTAGGTGTAGAGCCGCGGCGACCCCCGCAGGACGAACGCCAGCGGGATCACCACCAGCCAGCAGACCAGCGTCCAGACCAGCGCGCGCAGGGGTCGGCCGGCCACCGAGTACTCCTGCACGACCAGCCAGCCGCCGGGCCCGAGCTGCTCGCGGACCAGCTGCAGCACGTGGTCTCGGCCCTCGGCGGGCACGTTGCGGAAGAGGTAGGCGGCGATCGCCCCGTCCGAAGGGGCGAGGCCGAGGTCGGGCAACTGCTCCGCCGCGGCATGGACGAACCGTACCGACGCCGGCCACCGCTTGGCCCGGGCCTGCTCGAGCATGCCGGCGGAGGCGTCGACCGCGACCACGGCGGCGTTCGGCAACGCGCCGAGCAGGGCCGCGGTGGAGGCACCAGACCCGCAGCCGAGGTCGAGCAGCGTGGCCGGGGCATCGGGATCGAGCCGGGCGGCAAGCTCCCGCGCGGCGTCGGCGAGGTGGCGGTGGTAGCCGGGGTTCAGTCCGGTGAGCAGGTCGTAGCGGCGAGCGGCGCGGTCGAAGCCGTGATCCAGACCGGGGGTGGTTGCGCGCCCCCTGGTTGCCGGTTCCCGCTCGGGCACGTCCGTGGTGTCCATTGCGCCACGCTAGCTGAATCCGGTCCCGCGATGCCCGACCCCCGGCCGCGGCGGGTCGACCGCGTGGCGCTCGAACTCGTCGGTGGGTCCGACCCTCACAGGCGCAACTCGAAGCCCCTCAGCGCGTAGCCGGCGATGAGGTCGTCCCACTCGATGGTGGGCTCTGCGATGAGGGTGGGCTCGCGCGCCAGCAACCGGGTGAGCAGCACGTCCGCCTCGAGGATGGCCAGCGGCTGTCCGGGGCAACGGTGCGCCCCGTCCCCGAAGCTCAGCCCGGCCTGGTTGACCCCGTGCGGCAGTGGCCTTCCCGGGCACAGGTCCAGCGGAGCCTCACCCACCGCTTCCGGGTCGGCGTTGGCGGGCCGCACGCACACATCGATGAGGTCGCCGGCCGGGACCGTCCAGGACGCTCCGCCCTCGGCCAGCGCGAGCTCGGCCTGCGCCCGCCGGTACAGGTGGCCGACCACGGGCTCGAGCCGGATGATCTCGTTGAGGATCGCGAACCGCTCCGTCTGCTCCGCGACCAGGTACCGCTCCCGAAGCGGGGGGTGCCGGAGCAGGTGCCAGCAGGCCATCGCGATGAATTCCCGCGTGGTGACCATGCCGGCCGTTCCGTAGGTGACGCACTCGACGAGGATGTCGGCGTCGGTGTAGCCCTCGGCGATCAGGTGACTGATCACGTCCTCGCGCGGCTGCCTTCGGCGGGCGCGGATCGAGGGCCGGACATCGGCGAGGTAGAAGCGCACCACCGGCCCCAGGCCGTTCACGGCAGCCTGTGCCCACTGCGCGCGGGTGCGGCCCAGGTCGGGCCGGGTGATGTCGAAGGGGGGCTGGTTGAAGAACGACACGAGCCGGCGTGCCATCGCGCGTACCGGGGACTCGGTGAGGCCGACGACCTCTGCCGTGACCTCGACCGCGTAGTGGAGCGCGAGCTCGTCCAACCGGACGGCGCCCCGCTCCCCCGCCTCGGCCAGCAGCGTGTCGGCACAGGCGGCCATCGTGCCCGCATAGCGATCGGCCACGACGGCCGGGGCGAAGAAGCGGGCCACCTTGCGGCGCTGCTCGTCGTGCTGCGGTCCGTCCGAGATCAGGATCGGATGGTGCTTGAGGTAGCCCTTGGGGATCCACTCCGCCGTGAACCCCGCCTGGGTCGTCCGGTCACGCGCCCGCAGCACCTGGCGCGCCACATCGAGGGAGCGGACCCGCCAGACCCGGCCGTCCTGCTCGACCCGCCGGGGGCCGTCCTCGCCCGGTCGCACCGCGCGGCGACGGCTCGGTCCGCCCGTCCCGCCTGGTCCGCTCACACCCGCCACGCTCAGCGGAGGTCGAGGGTGCGCTCCGGGCGGTCGCCGAGCAGCCAGCGTCCGGCCGAGGCCAGGTCGAAGTTCTCCGGCTGCCAGCGCAGGGCGTTCAGGTACGGCAGCGCCAGGTGCACCGACGAGGACCAGTCCCGCGCGCCCAGCACCTCCAGCTGCGCCTGGGTCAGCAGTGCCAGGGACGCCCCCGTGTCGGGGTCGACCAGGGTGCGCAGCCGCTGCTCGGCCTCGACGTCGACCGCGGCGACGCCGTCCTCGGCGGCCTGCAGCATCGCCCGCTGCGCGTCCCTGCTGATCCACAACGGGTCCGGACGCTCCGCGAGCGAGGTCTCCGCCACCCGGCGGCCGGCGTTCGGGCGGCCCACCCGCCGCGCCGCGGCCGCCATCGCCGCCAGGCGCTCCGGATCGGCCAGCAGCCCGTCGATCTTGTAGCCCACCGTCGTCGCGTAGTTGCAGCGGACGGCCGCGCCCTCCTCCAGCAGGTAGTCCGCGTTGCGCACCTCCTGGCCGGGGATCGGGTTCACGATCACCATCGGCAGCCCGGCCGCCATGCACTCCGACGACGACAGCCCGCCCGGCTTGCCCACGAACAGGCTGGCCACCCGCATCAGGTCGGCCATCCGGTCGGTGAAGCCGAGCACGACGAAGTCCCGCTCCCGGCCCTCGACGAGCTGCTCCACCTCCGCCTTCAGCTCCGCGTTCCGGCCACACACCACCACGGCCTGGAACTCGCTGCGCATCCGCTTCGCCTGCCGCACCAGCTGCAGCGTGTAGGTGCCGCCTGCGGCGCCGGCGGAGATCAGCACGACCGGCACACGGGGACGCAGCCTGAACTCCGCCCGCACGGACGCGTCGTCCACGGGCTCGGCCAGGCCCGCCCGGACGGGGATGCCGGACGCCGTGACCCGGTCGGCCGGGATGCCCAGCGTGATCAGGTACTGGCGGCTCTCCTCCCGGGCGGAGAAGAAGTGGTGGAACGGAGCAGTCAGCCACAGGCCCTGGAAGTCGTAGTCGGTGGTGACCACCGTGAGCGTCGCCCGCAGCTGCTTGCGGGCCAGCATCAGCGACACCAGCCGTGCCGGCAGGAAGTGGGTGCAGATCACCACGTCCGGGTCGTACTCCCGCAACTCGCGGACGAACGAGACCGTGTTCAGCTGCTCCAGCAGCTGCAACGGGGACGCCGCCAGCTTGAACGGCGGATCGGCGTTGTCGTAGCCCCACCCGATCAGCCACGGCGCCTGCGAGACCAGCTGGAAGTAGGCGTCGTCGTAGAGCCGGTTGAACACGTCGTTGGTCGTCTCGAGGATGTCCAGCCGGCGCACCTCCGCGTCCGGTTCCAGCCCGGCGAGGCCCGCCTCGACGGCGCTGGCGGCCATGTTGTGTCCCGAACCCACGCCTGCGGCGAGGATCATCACTCGGCGTCCCATGCGGCCCAGACTAGGCCAGCCACCCGTCCCGGACCCCGATTTTCACCCGGGCGAGGCCGTACGTTATAGTTTCGGGGCTGGCCGGGGAACCGGCCGGTGAGGCCTGATCAAGGCCCCGTGGCGCAGTTGGTTAGCGCTGTCACGCCCTTTCGTATCCTCGCGACTTGGTTTACGAAACTCATTCCCGGGTTCAAGCGTCTGGCTAGCCTTTCATTGGCGGCACGTGTTGCTTGGATGACGTTTTTGTTCTTGTTGATCG
>JAGQUI010000185.1 GCA_020438595.1 Propionibacteriaceae bacterium
GCGCGTCCGCTGAAGCGGCAGGTGCAGACCACGGTCGAGGACACGCTGGCCCGGCGGGTGATATCGGGTGAGGTCTCCGACGGCGACACCGTGCACTTCGACGTGGGCCCGGACGGCAGCGGCCTGCAGGTCGTCGAGCCCGCGGAGATCGTCTGAGCCACGCCTCCCCGACCCGCCGCGGACCGAGTCGGGGACGGTTCCTTACTCGGTCCACCCGCGGACCGAATTGGGGACGGTTCCTTACTCGGTCCACCCGGGCCGCGGACGATCGCCCCTCAGGCGCCGAAGGTGACCTTCACCTTGTCGCCGCTGAGCGTGGCGTAGACCGAGTGGATGCTCGAGTAGCCGCGCCAGCGCAGGCCGTTGGTGGAGTAGCAGTCGGCACGGACCTTCACCTTCGCCTTCGCGGTGGCCGCGTCGTTGGCGTACAGCTTCGGCTTCAGCTGCTTCATCGCGGCGCCGCCGCTGACCACCTGCCAGCGGATCGTCGAGGTGCGCACCTTGTTGTTGCCCGGCAGGAAAACGGAGAAGCCGCACCCGGCCGGTGACAGGGAGCGCTTCTGCAGGCACGCGTTGAGCTTGGTCTGCGCCGCCTTGCGGATCGCGGCGACGCCCGAACTGCTCAGCTTCAGGCTCAGCGCGTCCGGTGCGGTGAGGCCGGCATTGCCGTCCACCATGACGGTGCCGCCGGAGGCCTGGTACCACTTGCTGGCCGTCCGCACGGTGTACTGGCCGGGGAACACGACCGGCGCGGACGACTCCAGGGGGAGCCCGTTGATGGTCAGGTCGAGCCCGTACGCGGCGTCGAGGTCGAGGGGCAGCTCGAAGGCCACGTCGTCCAGCAGCCAGGTGCCGCCGACGTTGCTGACTTCGAAGGTGGTGCTGGCCGGTTCGTCGCCGATCTGGTAGTCCGCCTGCACGCTCTGGTGGTCGGTGCCGCTGCCGGGGGTGACCACGATCCCGGTGATCGGGGCCGCGGCGAGTGCTGCGGCGAGCATCTCCCCGGTGAGCAGGGCGGTGTCCGCCGGCGGGGTGGCCGCGTAGGACAGCGCGGTGGTGGCGTCCCCGCTCGACACGGCGGTGAGGTAGTTCTGCACGGCGGTGGCCGCGTCGGCGGTCTGTGGCGCGGGCGCCACGGTGCCCGTCCCGCCGGTCGGCGCGAGGGTGGGCACGGTGCCGCCGACGGGGTTGCGGCCCTGGTTGAGCGCGTAGACCGCGATCAGCGCGATCACCAGCACGCCGGCGCCGAGCGCGATGAACAACGGCGCCCTGCTCTTGCGGGGCGCGGGCGCGCCGCCGTAGGGCGGCTGGCCCGGGTAGCCGCCGGGGGGCTGGCCCGATCCGGGCTGGTTCTGGCCGTACGGCGGGGTGCCGGGCTGGGCCGCGTACTGCTGCTGGCCCGGGTAGGGCTGCCCGGGACCGTAGGGCTGCCCGGGGTAGGCCTGCTGGCCCGGGTACGGCTGCTGCCCGGGCTGGGCCTGCGGGCCGTACGCCGGAGCGCCCGGATAGGGCTGCTGGCCCGGCGCGGGGCCGGTCGACTGCTGGCCCGGGTACGGGGGCTGCTGGCCCGGGTAGGGGCCCTGCTGGCCGGGGTACTGCGGGGACGGCGGGGGGCCGGTGTAGCTGTTGCCGGGGTAGGGTCCCCCGGATCCCGGCTGACCGGTCTGACCGGAGGGCTGCTCCGGCTGCTCGTTGTTCGTCACGCCCTGCTCCGCACAGATGTAGTTCGACTGGTGGCGCAACGATAACCGGGCGGGAGTCCGGTCGACCACAGGTCCGGCCGTACGACCTGTGGCGCGTTGCGGCTAGGCTCCGTGGCCATGATCATCTGGACGCGCTGGGGCTTCCTGTCCTTCCTGGGCTTCGGGGTCGGGGTGGTCTTGGCGCTCGGGACCGGAAGCCTGCTGCAGATCGACGGCGGTCCGGCGATGGGCGCGCTGGTGTTCCTCTGGGCAGCGGCGGTGAACCTCGCGCTCGCCTACCTCGTGTACCCGAGGCTCGACAAGCCCCGGCAGGTGACGGTCACGCGGCCGCTCCCGCAGCCCTACACCTGGCCGGACGGGCGGGTCCAGACCCACGAGGTGGTGCCGGCGCTCGACCCCGACGGCAGGCCCGTCTGGCAGCAGCCACGGTCCACGATCTTCTTCATTCCCGCCGCCGTGTTGTGGATCCCGCTCGGCGTGGTCTCGCTGGTCCTCGCCGTCGCGGCGCTCGTCACGGGCTGAGCGGCCATGAGTCAGGTGGTGCCCGCGCCGGACGACCGCCGTGCGTTCATGGTGGTGAACGGACGGACGGAGCAGTCCTGGGTGGACCCGGACGACCCGCTGCGGCTGGAATTCGAGTACGTCCAGCGGATCGCGGAGGTGCTCGAGGAGACCGTGCTGGCGCGGCCGGCCCACGAGCGCGTCCGGGTGATCCACATCGGCGGTGGCGGGCTCACCCTGCCGCGTTACGTGGCGGCCCGCCGTCCGCACACGGCGCAGGTGGTGCTGGAGCCGGACGAGGCACTCACCGAGCAGGTGCGGGCGAAGCTCCCGCTGCCCCGCCACAGCGGGATCAAGGTGCGCGGCGTGGACGGGCGCACGGGCGCCGCGCAACTGCCGTCCGGTTGTACCGACCTGATGATCGTCGACGCCTTCGCCGGCGCCAGCGTCCCCGCCGAACTGGCCACCACCGAGTTCTTCGCCGAACTGGTCCGCACCCTGCGCCACGGCGGGCTGGTGGTGATGAACCTCACCGACTCCGCCCCGTTCGCGTGGGCACGACGCTGCCTGGCCGGGTTCACGGGCAGCTTCGGCCAGGTCGCGGTGAGCGCGGAGGTGCCGGTCTGGAAGGGACGCCGGTTCGGCAACCTCGTCGTGGTCGCCGGCGCCGAGGTGCCCGTCCAGCCCCTCGAACGGCGGCTGGCCCGCGCCCCGTTCCCGTACCGCCTGCTGCACGGCCGCGAGCTCGCCCGCTGGGTGGCCGGCGCGGCCCCCTTCACCGACGCGGACGCCGAGGCGTCCCCCTCCCCGGCCTGGAGCCGCGGCTGGTTCTCCTGACCCCACCCACCGAGTTGTCAGAATCTGGTGCGGTCATAGGCGCATGAGATTCTGACAACTCGGGGGATGGGGGGTCGGTACGGTTCGGGGCATGGCAGCGCGCGAAGAGCTCATCGAGCAGATCAAGACCCTCGCGGTGGTGTGGGGGAGGGTCACCCTCGCCTCGGGCAAGGAGGCCGACTACTACGTGGACCTGCGCCGGGTCACACTGGACGGGGTCGCGGCGCCGCTGGTCGGCGAGGTGATGACCGGGCTCGTCTCCGACTGGGAGTTCGAGGCGGCCGGCGGGCTCACCCTCGGCGCCGATCCGGTGGCGGTGGCGATGCTGCACCACGCCGCACGCAGCGGCGGTCGGCTGGACGCCTTCGTCGTGCGCAAGGAGGCGAAGGCACACGGCATGCAGCGGCAGATCGAGGGCACCGAGGTGGCCGGACGCCGCGTCCTGGTCGTCGAGGACACCTCCACCACCGGCGGCTCGGTGATGACTGCGGTGGACGCCGTCCGCGAGGCCGGGGGAGAGGTGGTCGGGGTGGCCGTGATCGTCGACCGCGACACCGGCGCGAAGGAGAAGATCGAGGCCGCAGGCGTCCCGTACCGCTACGCCGTGGGCCTGGCCGACCTCGGGCTGGCCTGACCGTTCCCGGCCGGTCGCCGGTGGTCGGTCTCGACCGGTGTGGGGCCGGTGGTTAGGCTGGGCCACGGCCGGTCACCTCAACGAATGGAGAAACCCGGATGCTGTGGTTCTTCCTCATCCTGCTGCTCGTCATCCTCGGCATCGCGTTCTACGCGGTCTCGCTGTACAACGGCTTCGTCCGCTCCCGGAACCTGATCCAGGAGTCCTGGCGGCAGATCGACGTCGAGTTGAACCGGCGCTACGACCTGATCCCCAACCTCGTCGAGACCGTCCGCGCCTTCGCCGCCCATGAGCGCAACACCCTCGAAGGCGTCACGAAGCTGCGCAACCAGGCGGCCGCGCTGGCCCAGGCCGGCGGCGGCGCGGTGACCGCGGAACGGGCCCAGGCGGAGGAGGCGCTGAGTGGCGCCGTCCGCAACCTGCTGGTCAGCGTCGAGGCGTACCCCGAACTGAAGAGCAATGTGAACTTCCTCGAGCTGCAGCGCGAACTGACCGCCACCGAGGACCGGATCGCTGCCGGGCGGCGGTTCTACAACGCGAACGTGCGCAACTACAACACCCAGGTCGAGTCGTTCCCGTCGAACGTCATCGCGGGCATGTTCCACTTCGAGAAGGCGACCTACTTCGAGGTCAACGACCCGATGATCCGGCAGGCGCCGAAGGTCAGCTTCGGCGAGATCAGCGACCGGCCCGAGGGCGCCGTCCCGGAGCCCACGAACGACCAGCTCACCGCCGGCTCGCAGCAGGGCGGCCTGCCCAACCCGCAGGCGTACCCGCAGGCCGACCCGGCCGCGCCCGCCCCCGGCGAGTTGAGCGCCCCGCAGCCGCCCACCTACGCCCCGCCGGCGCAGGCCCAGGCGCCCGCCGAGGGTGGGCAGACGCCGCCCACCTACCAGCAGCCGCCACAGCAGTAGCCGACTTCCGCAGCGAACGCCTCCGTTCCCGTCGAGTGCCTCCGCTCAGGCAGGGGCGTTCGACCGGAACGGAGGCGTTCGGCGTCAGGAGAGGCGGCGCTCCAGGTATGTGAGCACCTCGCTCGTGCCGGCGTTCAGCCGGACGGACGCGAGGTCGTCGCCCCTGGTCAGGCCGCGGTTCACCAGCACGATCGGCAGGCCGGCCCCGGAGGAGTGCCGGACGAACCGCAGTCCGGACATCACCGCGAGTGAGGTGCCGGCCACCAGCAGGGCGCCGGCGGAGTCGAGCAGGTCGTAGGCGGCCCGGGTGGTGGCGGGGGGCACCGATTCGCCGAAGAACACGATGTCGGGCTTCAGGATGCCGCCGCACGCGGGGCAGGCCGCGACCACGAAGTCGGCGGTGGATTCGAGCACCACGTCGGCGTCCGGGGCCACCTCGATGTCGCCGAGCTCGGTCACGCGTTCCAGGAAGCCGGGGTTTAGGGCGAGCAGCATGGCGTCCAGTTCGGCCCGTGAGCAGGTCCAGCCGCAGGACAGGCAGCGTATGACGTTGTAGTTCCCGTGCAGGTCGACGACTCGCTGCGACCCGGCCCGCTCGTGCAGCCGGTCGACGTTCTGGGTGATCACCCCCGCGACCACGCCGGCAGCCTCCAGCCGGGCCAGCGCGTGGTGGCCCTCGTTGGGCTCGGTGGCGTGCATGTGGTGCCAGCCGAGGTGGTTGCGGGCCCAGTAGTGCCGCCGCATCGCCGCGCTGCCCACGAACTGGTCGTAGGTCATCGGGTTGCGCGGCTTCGCATCCGGGCCGCGGTAGTCCGGCAGGCCGGAGTCGGTGGAGAAGCCGGCTCCGGTGAGCGCGACGAACGTGCGTCCGGCGAGCGCGGCGACCGCGGCGTCCAGTTCGGCCTGCCCGGCCGGCGGGCGTGCGTCCGGCTCACCGGGCATCCAGCCGATGCCGGTGCGCGAGGTCGGCATCAGCCTTCCGCGACCTCGGCCCCGGCCTCGGCCTTCGCGCGGCGCCGGGCCAGCAGTGCCTCGACCACCATCGGCAGCACCGAGATCACCACGATCGCGACCAGGACGGCGTCGATGTTGTGGGCGATGAACGGGATCGTGCCGAGGAAGTAGCCGAGCAGGGTCACGCCGGCGGCCCACACCACCGCGCCGACGCCCGTCCAGGTGATGAAGGTGCGGAAACTCATGTCCGCCGCGCCGGCCACCATCGTGACGAAGGTGCGCACGAACGGGACGAAGCGTCCGAGCACCAGCGCCTTGGAGCCGTAGCGCTCGAAGAACGCGTGGGTCTGGTCGAGGTGCTTCTGCGAGAAGACCTTGCCGATGAACCCGGGCCTCGGCTTG
>JAGQUI010000186.1 GCA_020438595.1 Propionibacteriaceae bacterium
CTGGCCTGGGGCTGCGACCGGTGCGACTTCCGCAACACCAGGGGCGGCCACACCACCGCAACCTGGCCGCCGGAGTTCGTCGAACGCACCTGCGGTGACGCCTCACGCTGACGACGCGCTCGACCCGGTCCGCCGCTGTGTCGCGATCCGGTGACCCGAGTCGTCCCACCTGCCCCAGACGTCCCGCTCCGAAGCTCGAGCGGCCGAATCACGTCGGCACTCAGACGTTCACGCCGGTACCGCGGGCGTTGTAGAGGACGGCGTGGCCGCGTCCCACCCAATCTGCGTAGTCACGGAACACCCGCAGCGCCTCGGCCCGCCCGACGCCCTTCGTCACCGCGATCCCGCGACGGGCGAACTCCCCGATCCAGTCGTCGACCACCGGCCCCTCGTCGAAGCCCGTGATCGCCTCCAGCTCATCGGAGTCGTCGGGGATGACGATGTGTGAGACACCCGCCCACAGCGCCGCACCACAGCACTGCAGGCAGGGCCGCCAGTTCACCACCAATTCGGTGGACGGGGCGCCGCTCGCGCCCAGGTCCCAGGTGCCGCGGGCGCGCTGGGCGAGGCTGAGCGCGACCACCTCGGCGTGGCTCACGGACAGGTGGGACGCGAGCACGCGGTTCACGCCGGCCGACAGGACCCGGCCACTCGCGCGCTCGACCACGATCGCGGCGAACGGACCACCGCCGCCGTCGCGGAAGTTGAGGTCGGCCAGGTGGTTCACCAGCTGCATCCGCTGCTCGAGCGTGGCCAGCACGTCCCCGGCGGCTCCGGCCTCCTCGGCCACCCACGACGGGAGTTCCACCTCGAACCGCGTTGAGAGCTGCATCCGCCACCTCCATCGTGGATCTCCATGCTACGGCGACCCGGGACGGCGCGCCCTCGCCTCGTCGGGGCGCTTCCGGCGACGCTCCCCCGCATGGAAGTCGCGCCGCGCGGGTACGTCTTGGTGCAGTCGGCGAGGAGGCGCAGCGTGTCAACAACGAACGAGCGGGGCAGGGCGACGGACGTACCCACGTCGGCGTCGGAGGTCGTCGACCATCCGGTCGTGGAGGCGGGCGCCCGCGCCGGCTACGCGGTGAACGGCCTGCTGCACCTGCTGATCGCGGTGCTCGGGCTCCAGGTGGCGTTCGGGCACAAGGGCGCGGAGGCCGACACCTCGGGCGCGATGCGCCTGGTCGCGGGGAGCCCCGTGGGCGGGGTGGTGCTCGTCGCCATCGTGGTGGGGTTCGCGCTGCTCGCGGTCTGGCAGGTCGCAGAGGGGGTGCGCGCGCACGAGGCGTCCGACAAGGCGAAGGCGTTCTCGAAGGCGGTGGTGTACCTGGCCCTGGGCTGGGGGGCGGTCGCCCTGATGATGGGCTCGTCGAAGTCCGGCTCGTCGCAGGCCACGGACGCGACCGCGACCCTGCTGGGACTGCCGTTCGGGCCCGTCCTCGTCGGCGCGGGCGGCCTGGCGGTGATCGGCGTCGGCGCGTACCACGTCCACAAGGGCTGGACGGAGGGTTTCCGCAAGGACCTCGAGAGCAGCCCTGGCCGACCCGAGGTGATCGCAGCCCGGGTCGGCTACATCGCCAAGGGCATCGCGCTGGGCGTCGTCGGGGTGGGGCTGATCGCCGCAGCCGCGCTGCACGACCCGTCGCAGTCGAAGGGGCTGGACGGAGCACTGAGCGACCTCGTCGCCCTGCCGTTCGGGCAGGTGCTGGTCGCGCTGATCTCGCTCGGCTTCGCCGCCTACGGCTTCTACTCGTTCAGCAGGGCCCGCCGGGCCAGGGTCTGAGTCGGGGCGGGCCCGTCCCCCGCGTCGCGGCGGAGGAACAGCCAGCCGATCACGCCGCAGGCCACGCCGTTGGCGACGCCCCACGTCACGTCGCTGGCGTAGTGCATGCCCAGGTACAGCCGCGACCAGCCGAGCACGACCAGATAGCCCGCGAGCAGGAGCGCGACCACGGCCCGCTGCACCCGTCCGGCCACGTACGACAGGCCGAAGAAGAGCAGGACCAGCAGCTGTGCCGTGGTGGCGCCCATGTGGCCGCTGGGGAAGCTGGCGGTGGGCTGCCCGATGTCGAGCTGCTCCACGGGGGGCCGGGACCGGCCGACGATGGTCGAGGTGGTCAGGTGCACGAAGGTGTGCAGGTTCAGCGTCACGAAGGGGATCAGACCCATCCACCACTGGCGGGTGACCAGCAGGAACAGGCCCACCGCGAACACGCAGATGACGATGTTGCCGCTCACGCCGCCGGTGGCCGACGTGATCCGGGCCAGCTCGTCCAGCACGGGCGTGCGGCCCTGTTGCAGGGTCTGGTTGATCGCACCCTCGCCCACCCGGGCCGCGAGCGGGCCGGTGGCGAGTGCGCCGGCGCCGAGCCCGACCAGGATCAGGGCGATGCCGGGCAGGACCGCCCGGACGACGAGGTCGCGGGTGGCGGACAGCAGCGTCGGCGCATCGGGGTCGTCGCGGTAGCGGGTGAGGAAGGCGACGTCGGCGGTTTGGACGAGGACGCTCATCCGGCCGACCCGCCGTCGGCGCCGTCGGCCCTGTCGGCGGGGACGCGGACCAGCAGCGGATCCGGGCCGACCCGGGCCTCCATCCGTCCGCGCGAGCCGACCGGGTCGCCGTCCAGCTGCGCGGGGACGGATCCGGAGACCTGGAGCCGGAACCGGTCTCCGGTGAGCCGGTACACGTCGGCCCTGCGCGTGCGGGTGACGACCTCGCCGATCACCGCGAGCCAGCCGAGGACGCCGCGCGGCGCCGCGAGAACGGCATCGAGGGAGCCGTCGTCGATCCGAGCGTCCGGCAGCAGGTTGAGCCCACCGGGGAGCTCGCCGCAGTTGCCGATCAGCACGAGCCGGGCCCGCCGGCTGATCGCATCGCCCTCGGGTGAGGACAGCTCGGCGCCGAAGCCGCGCTCGGCGAGCGCCTTGATCCCGGAGAGCAGGTAGGCCGGCCAGCCGACGGCATTCTTCACGGTCTCGTCCGCGTTCTCCATCATGCTCGCGTCGGCACCCATGCCCGCCATCACCAGGAAGACCTCTTCGGGCTCGTCGTCCCAGGCGACCAGGCCGACGTCGATCCGCCGGTCGGAGCCGTCGAGGGCGACGCCGAGGGCCGCATCGAGGTCACCGACCGGGAGTTCGAGGTTGCGGGCGAGCAGGTTCCCCGTGCCACCCGGCAGCAGCCCGAGCGGGATCCCGGACCCGACCAGTGCACCCGCCACCGCCCGCACCGTGCCGTCGCCGCCGAGCGCGCAGACCACCGACGCACCGGCTTCGAGCGCCTGCCGGGCCTGGCCCTCGCCGGGGTCGTCCTCGGTGGTCTCGTACCAGAGCAGTTCGAGGTCGCGGCGCTCGCACTGCTCCCGGATCCTGCGCCGGACCTGCTCGGGGTCGTCCTGCTTGACCGGGTTCCACACCACCGCCGCGCGGGTGGTCCTGGTGGACGCCCCGGTGGCGCCTGTGGAGGGCGGTCGCCCTTCGGGTTCCATGTCGTCCTCCCGGTTCGGGCAGCCGCCGGCGCGAACGTGGCCGGGCTCGTGGGGACGCGACCTGCTCGGGCGCGTCCCGTGGCGAGGGATGACTACCCGCTGGCAGGGCGGAGCAAACCGGCCGCGCGTCCGGCTACTTCCCGAGGCCCTCCGCGTCGGGGACGCCCTCGCTGTGCACGTCCGGCGCGCCGTCGTCGCGGGGCGGGGGCTTCTCGAGGACGCGGCCTTCGTCCGTCCGGCTGTCCACCTCACCCGCGCCGGCCTCGTCGCGGCGTTCGATCCGGAGCAGGACCTGGTGAACGGTGGCGATCAGCACGATCCAGGCCAGGCCGAACACCCAGCCGAAGACCACGTCGGTGAGCCAGTGGTGCCCGAGGAACACCCGGCTCAGCCCCATCGCGACCGACCAGCAGACGGCTGCGACCACGCTCGCGATCCGGATCCACAGCCGGACGCTCAGCCAGACCGCGAGGTAGGCGAAGGCGAGCGAGATCACCGTGCTGTTCAGGGTGTGGCCGGACGGGAAGGACGGCGCGTACTCGTACGGCGGGACGGCGTCGGCCAGCGGCGGCCGCTTGCGTCCGACGATCGCCTTGCCGACGGCGGTGAAGACCAGCGATCCGGCGGACGCGACCAGGACCAGCACCAGGATGGTCCGGCGCCGCCAGTACCAGTACAGCAGCGCCAGCAGGACGAGGCCCATCACGACCATCGGGCCGGTGTCGCCGAGGTTGGTGAAGGCGGTCACCCAGTACTCGCTCGCGGGGGTGCGGGCCCGGATCGCCCACTCGAGCACGGGCTGGTCGAGGCCGCTGATGCCGTCGGACTCGGCGACGGCCTCATAGACCGCCGTACTCACCGTGAGCAGGCCGGCGAACACCGCGGCCCCCACGGCGCCGATGATCAGCATGGCGGCATTGGGACCCACGCGGTCGTGCACCGACTTCAGCAGTCGGGCCGGCGGGTTCTCGGTCGTGGCCATACCGTCGCTGTACCCCGTTGCGGGGCGGCGAGACCTCGCCCAGCGGCCAGGCGCCCCCGGCAGGACTCGAACCTGCGCACGACAGATTAGAAGGCTGTTGCTCTATCCACTGAGCTACGGGGGCCGACGTCCATCGATGGTATCTGGCCCTTGTCGGAGCCGCGAGGCAGGATGGCGGCATGAACACTCTCGACGTCGTTCGCGACTCGCTGGGCCGCGTCCACGAACTCATCCCTGCGATCCTGGACGGGCTCACCGGCGATGACCTGCTCTGGCGGGCCGACCCGGAGGCGAACTCGATCGGCTGGCTGGTCTGGCACCTCACCCGCGTCGAGGACGACCACCTCGCCCACCTCGGCGGCGTCGAGCAGGCCTGGACCGCGGACGGCTGGTACCAGCGGTTCGGGCTGCCCTACCTCAGGCAGGCCCACGGCTTCCGGATGGCTCCGGCCGAGGTGGGCGCCTTCAACGTCACCGACACCCACCTGCTCAGCGGGTACGCCGCCGCCACCTGGGAGCAGACCCGGGCCGTGCTGGCGTCGCTGTCGGACGACCGGCTGGACGAGGTGATCGACACCCGCTACACCCCTCCGGTGACCGTCGGCGTCCGGCTGGTCTCGGTGATGGTCGAGACGGCCCAGCACGTCGGACAGGCCGGATACGTGCGCGGCTTGCGGGAACGCCGTCTGGGTATCGATTCCGGCTGGGCGGGCACCGCGTGACCGCGGGGTGGCCAGCAGCACTACCTAACACCGTAAAGTGTCGCCCGTGAACGAACACCTGGTGTGGGTCGACTGCGAGATGACCGGCCTCGACCTCAAGGCGGACGCCCTGATCGAGGTCGCCGCGCTGGTCACCGATTCGGAGCTCAATGTGCTCGGCGACGGCATCGAAGTGGTCATCCGGCCCCCCGCCGAGGCGCTCGCCCAGATGGGCGAGTTCGTCCGCACCATGCACCAGAACTCCGGGCTGCTGCCGCTGCTCGAGGACGGCATGACCATGGCGGACGCCGAGGAGGCGGTGCTCGCCTACGTCCGTGAGCACGTCCCCGAGCCCCGCCGGGCACCGCTGGCCGGCAACACCATCGGCACCGACCGGGCTTTCCTCGCCCGAGACATGCCCACCCTCGAGGGCCACGTGCACTACCGCAACGTGGACGTCTCCAGCATCAAGGAACTGGCCCGGCGCTGGTACCCGCGCGCCTACTACAACACGCCCGCGAAGAGCGGGAACCACCGCGCCCTCGCCGACATCCAGGAGTCGATCGAGGAGCTCCGCTACTACCGCGAGGCACTGTTCGTCTCCTCTCCCGGACCGAACACCGACGCCCTGCGCGAACTGGCCGCGAAGCACCAGGGGTCGCTCACCGGTGAGAAGGCCACGGCCGAGCGCCACTGATTTCTGCTCCTCGCCGCCGAACCGCTAAGCTGGGCCAGCCCAAGTGGCGCATGGTGGGTATAGCTCAGCTGGTAG
>JAGQUI010000187.1 GCA_020438595.1 Propionibacteriaceae bacterium
AGGCGGGCGTGTTCGGCATCTGCGAGTGAGCCGCCACCGTGTCATCCCCGGACCCTGAGGGGCCGCCCGGCTTTCGCCTCGCGGTGCCTGAGGAGCGCCCCGGTGAGGCGCGAAGGGCGCGTGACGAAGGGCGCGTGACGAAGGGCGCGTCCCGCCGATCAGCCCAGCGCGAGCACCAATTCGTCCCCGGAGCGTACGAAGCCGATCCGCTCCAGGTAGTGGCGCGACATCTCCGAGTCCGCCCCGGCCGTGATCCGTTCGAAGCCGGCGCCGGTGAACACGCGGGCGCCGCGGCCGTAGAGCCACCGCCCGATGCGTGAATCGCGGTACGCGTGCATCACGTAGTCCAGCCGGAGCCGCAGCGTGCTCCCGTCCGGGGTGCCGACGAACGCGCCCGCGGGCAGGCCGTCCCGGATCAGGACGAGCACGAAGTCGTCGGGCGCCGGCTCGTCGAAGTCCGGGTGGATGCCGGCGATGTCGGCAGCGTGCGAGTGCAGGAAGTCGAGCAGGAACGGCGCGTCCGGGTCGATCGGCACCGCACCGAGGTCGCGGTTCGGGGCGAACTCCTTGCGCAGGAACCAGATGTTGAGCACGGCCACGGCCGCGTTCGTGATGATGATCGGGATCGACGGCAGCAACGCCCCGTAGACCACGAACACCACCGAGCCCACCAGCGAGACGATGCGCAGCCGAACCACCGATGTCATCGCGAGCGACGCCACGACGAGCGCGGACGCCAGGTAGCCGACCAGTTCCACCGGGCTGAATCCCATCCGGCCACACTACGGCCGCTACGGTGGGCGCGTGCCTAAACAGCCAGAGCAGCCGCAGGCCCGGGGAGGCGAGGGATCGCTGCGCGCCCGGCTGCGGCTGGTGGCGGTGGTGCTGCTCGGCCTGCTCACCGCGACCTACCTGGTGCTCGCGGTGAAGCTGTACTTCTTCCCCGCCGTGGAGGCGGTGGCGAGCGGGCTGTTCGGCATCGTGCTCGCCGTGATCGCCCTGCTCTACGCGCTGGCGACCCGGGCCGTGCTGCGGCAGTCCCGGGTGGGGCACCTCCTCGCGGTCGTGCTGTGCGTGCTCGCCGTGGTCCTTGGCCTGACGCCGGGCATGACCTGGATCGACTGGACGGTGCTGGGCGTGAACCTGGTCGCGGTCGCCGTGCTGCTCGGCTGCGTCCCGCGCAAGGCCCCGGACCGAGTTGGGGACGGTTCCTGACTCGGTCCACCCCGGGCGGTGGACCGAGTCAGGAAACGTCCCCAACCCGGTCCGCGGTCGGCTCGTCCCCGTCCCGGGTCGCGCGGGGTTGCCCGCTCGGGTAAGGATGGGGCCCATGCCTCTCGATGCCGCGAACCCGCTGTCCGTTCCGTCCTCGCTGCCGTTCGAACTGCCCGACTTCACCGCGATCCGCGACGAGCACTACCAGCCGGCGATCGAGGCCGGCATCGCCGAGCACCTCGCCGAACTCGCCGCGATCGCGGCGGACGCGGAACCGGCGAGCGTCGCGAACGTGATCGAGGCCTGGGAGTCGGCCGGACGCCTGCTCGCCCGCGCGCTGAACGCCTTCTACACCAAGCAGCCGGCCGACACCAACGACGTCCTGGACGCCGTCGACGCCGCGGTGGCACCACAGCTCGCCGAGCACTCCGACGCGGTGTACCTCGACCGGGCGCTCTACGAGCGGGTGGCCGCACTGGCGAAGCGGGCCGCGGCGGGGGAGGTCGAGCTCGACGCGGCGTCCGCCTACTGGCTGGAGCGCCGCCTGCTCGCGTTCGAGCGGGCCGGGGTGAACCTGCCGGAGGCCGACCAGGCCCGGCTGCGGGCGCTGAACCACCGGATCGCCGAGGTGCAGTCCGAGTTCGGCCGCAAGGCGCTGGCCGGGATGAACGCCGGCGCGGTGCTGGTCACCGACGAGGCCGAGCTGGACGGGCTCAGCGCAGCGGAGGTCGCCGGTGCCCGCGAGCGTGCCGCCGAGCAGGGCCACGCGTCCGGCTGGCTGATCGAGCTGGGCAACACCTCGGGGCAGCGGCCGCTGGACGTGCTGAAGAACCGCGGCCTGCGCCGCCGGATCCACGAGGCGGCGGTCGGTCGGGGGCTCGGCGGCCCGCACGACACGCGTCCGCTGGTGGTCGAGCTGGCGCGGCTGCGCGCCGAGCGCGCCGACCTGCTCGGCTTCGCGAACCACGCCGCCTACGTGGCGGCGGACGGGTGTGCGCGTACCGGCGGGGCGGTCTGGGAGCTGCTCACGAAGCTGGCGCCGGCGGCCGTCGCGAACGCGCGTGCCGAGGCGGCCGACATGGAACCGGTGTGGCAGCGGGTCGCGCCCGGCGAGCGCCTGGAGGCGTGGGACTGGCAGTTCGTCGCCGAGTTGCTGCGCACCGAGCGGTACAGCCTGGACGCGACGCTGCTGCGCCCGTACCTCGAGCTGGAGCGGGTGCTGCACGAGGGGGTGTTCGCCGCGGCGAACGGTCTGTACGGGATCAGCTTCACCGAGCGGGACGACCTGGTCGGGTACAACGATGAAGTACGCCTGTTCGAGGTTCAGGAGGCCGATGGCACGCCGGTCGGGTTGTTCGTCGCGGACTTCTACACGCGACCCGGGAAGCAGGGCGGCGCGTGGATGAACAACCTGGTCGACCAGAACCACCTGCTCGGCCAGCCGCCGGTGGTGGTCAACAACTCGAACCTGGTCAAGCCGCCGGCGGGTGAGCCGACCCTGATGACGTGGGACGACGTGATCACGCTGTTCCACGAGTTCGGGCACGCGCTGCACGGGTTGCTGTCGGACGTCCGCTACCCGTCCCAGTCGGGCACCGAGACGCCGCGCGACTTCGTCGAGTACCCGTCCCAGGTGAACGAGGTGTGGGCGCTGGACGCCGGGATCCTGCCGCGGTACGCCGTGCACCACGCGACCGGCGAGCCGATGCCGGCGGAGTGGGTGGAGACGTTGCGCGGCTCGACGCTGTTCCAGCAGGGGTTCAAGACCACCGAGTACCTGGGTGCGGCGCTGCTCGACCAGGTGTGGCACCGGACGCCCCTGGCGGAGCTGCCCACCGATCCGGAGCAGGTGGAGGAGTTCGAGCGGGCGGCGCTCGCGTCCGTCGGCCTCGACTACGGGCTGGTGCCGCCGCGCTACCGCTCGACGTACTTCCGGCACACGTTCGAAGGCGGCTACGACGCGGGTTACTACGCCTACATCTGGTCCGCGGTGCTGGACGCGGACACGGCGGCGTTCATCCGCGCCCGCGGCGGCCTGACCAGGGAGAACGGCGAGCGCTTCCGCCGCCGGCTGCTCGCCCGCGGTGGCTCGATCGACGCCATGGACGCCTTCCGTGACTACCGCGGCGCCGACCCTGAACTCCGCCACCTCGTGGAGCGCCGCGGCCTGTCCGTCTAGCGGGGACGGTTCCGGACGGTCCGGCTTTTCCACAGGCGGACGGCACGCGTCCCCGAGAGCCGGGGACGGTTCCGGACGGTCCGGCTTTTCCACAGGGGCGTGTCCCCGACAGGACATGTCCACAGGGCGGCCAGTGGGCAGGCGGCTTCTGCCCGATTGTCCTCCGAAGGATCAGATGAGTTCTCGGGACGGATGGGGACGCGCAACGTGCATCCGCTTCACCGCGGACGCGCTCAGCCCCGTGATTCTGCTGATCTGCTCGTACGGGACGGATCGCAGGCGCAGGTCGCGGATTCCCCGATGCTGCGCCGCGAGACTCAGCGCGCCGAACTCCACGGGCGTTGCCGCGCCCGTCGCGCGGTGGAGCAACTCGGCCGCCCGATCGTCGCTGCGCTGCGGCCGACGGCGTTCGTCGGGCATCGGATCGTCCGGCAACGCCGGTGGCAACTCGGCGATGTGCGCCAGCACTGCACCGCCAAGAAGGCGCCGCAGCTCCTCTCCGTCCACCGCGCTCGAAGGTCTGCCCAGAAGCCGACGGCTGCTCCACCTGTAGTCGTCCGCCCGCTCTACGAGTCCGGCCTCGACCGGGTTGTCCCAGACGTAGCGGATCAGCTTCACCAGGTACTCGCCGGTCTCCACGGGCCGGCTCTTGAACCGGTCCTGGAAGAGGTGACCCACGCGTCCGTACTTGTGGTTGAACCATCCGGCGTACCGGACGCCGACTCGCTTGACGACGCTTCCGATCGGCTCCCTCGTGGTGCGCAGCACGAGATGGACGTGGTTGGTCATCAGGCAGTAGGCCAGAACCAGGCACCCGGAGGCCGCCTTGGCCTGCGCCAACGATTGGAGGAACCGCTCCCGATCCTCATCCTCAAGGAAGATCGCGTCGCGGTTCACGCCGCGCAGCATCACGTGGTAGATCCTCGAATCGGCGTGCTGTCTGGCGTGTCGAGGCATGGTCCTCCTGACTCCACGGAGGAGATCGAGCCTAGGCAACTGGCCGGCGAGTCTGGATGCCCGGCCGCGGATCTGTGGACATCTCGTAGCGATTCGGCGAGACCTGTGGATAACCCGGACGGTTGGGAACCGTCCCCGGATCTCCGGACCGAGTGCCGGATTCCTGTGGAAAAGCCGGACCGTTCGGAACCGTCCCCGATCAGCGGAGGGTGTCGAGGTAGAAGATGCTGGCGAGGCGTCGGGGGCCGTCGGGGTCGGGACGGGAGGCGAAGCCGAAGCACAGCCGCGGGGTGCCGTTGACCACGTCGACGGCGAGGCCCTCGGGCTCGCGGTACGCCAGCGAGCGGCCGATTCGGATCCGGCGCTGCTGGACGATCCGGCCGGTGCGCAGGTCGATCGCCGAGAGGAACGTGTTGAACGGATCGGACGCCGTGCCGGCGTGCCCGCCGGTGCCGACCCACGTGTAGACGTAGGAGCCCAGCACCGTGAACGCCTGCAGCACCGGGGTGCCGCCATCGGGCTGCAGACGGGTGTTCGACGGCTCGGGAATCGCAGCGAGCGGGCGGCCGAAGTCGCCCTGCGTGGCGTCCGCGAGTCGGTAGAGCCGGTAGGTCGTGGCCTGGCCGTCGAACCGGCGCACCAGCAGCCGCTTCGCCACCGGGTCGATCGCACAGCCCACCTCGGGGCTGCCGGTGAGGAACTTCTCCACCTTCGGACGCCGGCCCGGCGCGAACCGGAACCGCGCCAGCGCCGTCCCCCGGCCGGCACGGGTGTTCTCGGTCGCATCCGACTCGAACCACAGGTACGACTTCGACCCGACCGACTCCACGCCGAACGACTGGCCGTGCCCGGCGTCATTCACGTGCACGTGGCCGAGCACCTTGCCGTGCCGACCCACCTGGTTGATGCACAGGTCCGCGCCGGGCCGCCCGTCCCGTCCCTGCACGGCGAACAGCCGGTGGTTGGCGGTGTCGTAGCCGATGCCCTGCATGGTGCTGTCCGACTCGTGCAGCCGGACCTCGCGCAGCGCCACCCGCGGCCGCGTGGCCAGGTCGAACCGGGCGGACGGGCGGATCCCGGCGGGCGTCGCCGCGGTCGGCGCCGTGGTCGGGGCGGTCGGACGGGTCGTGGCGGACGCGGGACGCCCGCTCGGCGGCGGCGCCTGACGTTGCGCGTTCGAGGCGCCGGACGGGGTCGTGCACCCGGCGGCGGCCAGCCCGACACCGGCCAGCAGCAGGCTGCGGCGCGACCAGGTGTCGGGCGCGGACACGGTTACGTCCCGACTCGTTGCGCGATCAGGGCCTTCAGCGCCGCCGCATCGTTGGGCAGCTGCACGACGTGGCGGGGCAGGTCCTCGAGCCCGGCGAACCGCTCGGGACGCTCGGGCTCGCGTCCGATCGCCTCCACGATCGTCCCGGCGAACTTCACCGGCAGCGCGGTCTCGGTCACCACCAGCGGCACGCCGTCACGGACGAACCGCCGTGCCACCTGCACCCCGTCCGCGGTGTGCGGATCGACCAGCACGCCGTCGCGCTCCCACACCGAGGCGATGTTGGCCAGCCGGTCGGCGTGGGTCGACGAACCCGA
>JAGQUI010000188.1 GCA_020438595.1 Propionibacteriaceae bacterium
CGGTGACCAGCGCACCGAGAACAGCCGTGCTGATGAGGGCAACCTAGCGAGCATCTCGTGACCGGTGCCGGTGGCCCGGAAGACGATGGCGCTGCCGTCGGGTCCGGCGCCGGCGATCGAGCCGTTGCGCGCGACGTCGAGGTCCTGGATGCCGGCCGCGGCTCCGATCAGGTCCTCGACCAGCCGAGGGCGACTCGGGGTGGACAGGTCGTAGACGCGGACATGCCCTGCCTGACCCCCCGTCACGAGGCGCTTCCCGTCGGCGGTGAAGGCCACACCGAAGACGATTCCCTCCCCGGGGACGGTCGCCAACGGCTCGGCGGAATCGTCAGACCACAGGACGGTGTCCCCGGAATCGAGCCCTGCGGCATACAGCCGCTTCACCGTTGAGACCCCCGCGGACGTGGGCAGATGCTGGACGCCGCGCAGCTCACGGGACACGCTGGGCTGACCGCCGGTGACGTCGAGAAGGAGCGCTCGGTTCGTGTCCGCCACGACGAAGAGGTGCCTGTCGTCGACAAACTTCGTGGCTCCCAAGTTGATGGATGCCCCCTCCACCTGTGCCACGAACGCGCGGGTCCACACCCCGTCCGGGCCATGCCGCCAACCCAGGACAGCCCCGTCGACCGTCCCCGCAACGATCAACGACCCGTCAGGGCTGAGGTCACCGGCTCCATTGGTCGACATGCCCTCGGGCACATCGGGCAGTACGGCAGTGACCCTCGGATTGTCCGGATCGCTCACGTCCCAGACACGCACCTGGTCACCACTGGCATCCGGGAAGGAGATCAGTGTGCGTCCGTCGGCGGACCAGACGCTGCCGAAGACCTTGGTCGTGGGGTTGTCCGCTCCCGGAGCCCAGGCACCGCGCAGGACGACCTGTCCGGTGGTCACCCCAACCGCCAACCGGCCGTCAGAGAGATAGTTGGCGTGGGTCACGATGTCGGGCATCGCAAAGGTATTGATGATGCGCCCCTCGGGGCTCACGGTGCGCACGGTCCCGTCGGACGACGAGAACGTCACCAGATGACCATCCGGGCTCACGCCCACATCGTTGACCCAGCTGTCGAACGAGGCCAGTTGCGTCACCGGTCCGAAGCCGTCGCCCTCCAACGAGATTCGATAGGCGACGTTCTCGCGTCGAGTCGAGGCGTATGCCGCTGTGCCCGCCGCGCGGACCCGGGTCACCCGTCCTTGGCCCAAGGTAGTCGTCGCCAGGACCGCGTGTTCCGCAGTCCCCGTGCGCAGGGTGAGCAGGCCACTGGTCGAGCCGGTGATCAGTCGTCCGTCCGGGAGGTAGGACGTCGACGCGACGGGCCACTCGGAGGCGACCGTCCGGTCCTCGATGACGGTACCTGCGGTTGCATCGACGCTGAAGAAGTGGATGCCGTTGTCGCGGGTGCCCACGGCGATCTCGTCGCCCGTGGGTGAGAAGTCGATGCCGCCCCCGAAATAGGTCGGCACCGTGAAGGCGCCGATCGGTCGAGGATGGAAGGGGGCAGTGACGTCGTAGACGATGGCGGCCCCACCCGCACTGATCACTGCCAGGACGGGGGCAGTCGGGCTCCAGGCGAAGGCATCGAGGCTGTCTGCCGTGCCCGCTGAGGGCGCCGGAGGTGTGGACACCCGCCGCGGGGCAGGGCCACTCACATCCTCCAGCGAGAACGTCGCTCCCGTCGAGCCGATGGCGATCAGGGGTCGACGGGGGTCCGCACCGATCGCCGGTGAACCCACCGGCACGCTCAGCGTAGTCAGGGAAGGGTTACCGGTGGCGCCGATGACGGCTGCGCGGGACTGCAGGGTTGACGCCTGACGGAAGGAGGCGACCGCCAACTCACGCGCGACCATGGGGTCGGTGGGGGCGAACTTGGCGGCCTCCGCTGCCAGTTGGCGGGCCTCGGCCAAGCTGCGTTCGGTGCTCAGGGTGCGTTCGGAGTTGATCGCCAGACCTGACGCGGCCAGGGCCGACACGGCCGCAGCCGAGACCGCAGCCAGCAGCAGCCGGGACCGCCGTAGCCGACGCGCCGTGGACAGAGCTTCGGCATCGTGGGCGGCCAGGCTGGTCGTGACCAGGGCCGACCGTTCGGCAGTGATACGCGACGCGGGGTCCTCCAGCCAAGCCCGGGCGGCGTCGAGGCGCACGCCACGCAACAAGAGGCCGGGGTCCCGGTTCGCGGCGGACCAGGCCCGCGACTCACGATCGAGGACCTGCTCGACCCCGAGGCGGACCCGGTCGTCTTCGATCCAGCGCGCCAGTCGATCCCAGGCCGACAGCACGGCCTCGTGGCTGAATCTCGCCTGGAGATCGTCGAGAGAGATGAGCCGGTGGTGGGCGAAGTGCTCGAGGACGGCGACATGCTCGAGCGGGATCGACGCGTCGAGCGTCAACGCGCCACCCGTTGGTCGTTGGTCCTCCTCGACCACTACGAGACGGAGCAAGAGCCCCTGTGCGAGCTCCTGCTGCGACGCCGACAGTGCGGCATACGCCTCCTCTGCGGAGCGACTGATCGCCCCGGCGACCCCGCCGACCGCCTCGTAGTCGGCCAAGGTGAGCTGGCTGCGATTCGAGTGCTCCCACATGAGGTGCAGCGTGTGGGAGAGATGGGGCAGGACGGCCTGGAGGTCGGGGTTGCCGAGGGTTAGGTCGTGGACGACCTGCGTGGCCAACCCGGGGGCACAGCTCGAACCAACCCGTTCGGCCGGGCCGGTGATGGTCCGGGCCAGGGCGGCGGCGCCCATCGAGGGAACCAAGAAGGCTCGTCGGCCGAGGGCCTCGACGAGTTGAGGCGTGTCGGCCACGTGGGCGTAGAAGTCCGAACGCACCACCAGGACCACCCGCTGGCAAGGTCTGTCGGCCCATTGGGCAACGCCGTCGACCGCGGCCTCACGGACGGACGGATCGTCGGTGCGTGTCCACAGTTCCTCGAACTGGTCGATGACGAGGAGGCTGTCTCCCGGCACGTCTGGGATGCTCGAAAGTTGCGACAACAGGTCTGTGCCGGGACGCACGACCGAGACCGTCCAGGTGTCCGCGAGGTCTCCGAGGAGGCCGGCCCGCACCAACGACGACTTGCCCGAACCCGAGGCGCCGAGGACGACGACGATGCCCTGATCCGTGCGACGGACCAGGTCGGCCAGAGCCGCAGTCTCGTCGTCGCGACCGAAGAAGACCTCGCGGTCCTCGGTCTCGAAAGGATCCAGCCCGCGATAGGGCTCGCGTCGTTGGGTCGCGCGACGCTGGTGAGCGCGCCGCAGGGCAGCCAGCCAATCATCGTGCGCTTCAGGGGGAACGCCCAGCGCCGAGACCAGGTCGACGAAGGCTTCTGGCCGGGTGAGCGGTGGCAGGTGCCGGCCGCTGAGATACCCGCCGAGAGTGCTGCTGGGCAGGTCCGCAGCCTTGGCCACGTCTCGGACGGATCGGCCTTGTAGAGCCCGCAACCCGGCCAAAGCAGCGGCCAACTCGGGGCCGCTGCGGATGTCCTGAGGGTTGGGCCTGACGGCGGTGGTCACAGCCGCAACCTAGGCCACCGCACCCAACTCTCGCTCGCCGAGCGCTGGGTGAGTGGAGCCATGTCTCATGCACTGGCAACCGGGTGTGCGACAGGCGACAAGATGTACGGAGTTGTACGGATGCGGGCCGTCTCGTTGCGCGGCTCAGGACCGGAGTCCACGGTGAACGGGTGACGGCATCACCCCCGACTCGAGTACGGCATGTTGGGCCGCGTCTTGCCCCCATAACTGGTGACGTGAGATCGGTGGTCTCGCCCGTAGCGACTGGCAACACTGACGGGAACGCCGGCCCCCATTCACCTTGCCCTCGACCCCCGGCGCCCCCTTCCGACATGCTTCGTGACCAGCCTTCGCCACCCCTGCGCTCGGGGCTGCGCATCGGCGCCGTCGACGACCATCCCGTGATCCTCGCCGGTGTGTCCGAGGGCCTCCGCTGGCACTTGTCCGGCTCGGTGGTGACGCCGGTCACCCGCAGCGTCGACTTCTTCCTCGCCGCAGCACCCACCGTCGACGTCGTCCTGCTCGACATCGAGCTGCACGACGGCACGGACCCAGCCGACAACGTCCGACGCCTCACAGCCAAGGGCTGGCCGGTGCTGCTCTTCACCCAAGACCCCAGGATGCACTTGGTCTCGCGCACCTTCCGCGCCGGGGCACAAGGCATCCTCTCCAAGGGAGAGGACCTCACCACCATCGCGTATGCAGTGAACCTCGTGGCCTCCGGCACTCCCTACCTCTCGCCGGAGTGGGCCGTCGCCGTGGCACAGGACGAGGCCTGGACCGCGCCGAACCTCGCCCCCCGCGAAGTAGAGGCCGTCCGGTTGTATGCCGCCGGCATGAAGTTGACGTCCGTCGCACGTCGGCTTGGTGTCAGTGAGGACACAGCCCGTACGTATCTGTTGCGCGCGCGGCACAAGTACGCCGAGGCCGGACGGCCCGCCAACACCAAGACCGATCTCTACATCCGGGCCGTCGAAGACGGCATACTTCCGACGCCCGGAACCGTCGTCGACGGGTAGGCCATGGCGGCTCTCGGTGAGAGAGGAGCCAGCGGTCAGGTCGGGTCCCGTCCACCGCCTCCTGATTGGTCCGTGCGGACTTCAATACGCGCAGTCACGCTCGGTGTGCTCAGCAATGTGGTCTTCACGGGGCTCACCTGGTTCCAGACGGCCACGTACTTCCATCCCGGCGTCAACGCCGTCGCCCTATTGGTCGTAATGGCATCCGCATCCTGGCTGATCCTGCGTGTGGGCAAACGTATCCTGGACCGCCGCGACGTCTTGGCGGTCATCCTTGCCCAGGCCACCGCCAGTTTGGCGTTGGCGGTGACCCCGCACACCGGACCGAGCTCGGGCGCCAGCATCTGGACGCAAGGCTGGAGCGTCACGTCGGTCTGTGCCGCCATGCTGCTCTTCCCGAGGGTCACAGGCGGGTTGTTGGTCGCCCTGTCCAGCCTCAGTTACGCGCTGGTCCGGTTCACCGAGGTGCGGCCGGTCATCGCACTCATCGAGGCGGCCATCCCGGTTCTGGGCGCCACCGTTGTCACCTGGGCTGCCCACGCAACGTCGTCCCGTTACCGCGAAGCGCAGGTCGCCGCCGAGGTTGCGGCCGCGAGGGCTGAGGCCGCGGAGGAAGCTCGCGCCCGCGAACAGGCTCGTGACTGGTGGAAGAGAATCCTCCACGACAAGGTCATCGGCGCGCTCCTGCTCGCCTCCCGAGCGACCGCCACCAGCCAACTGGCGCAGGCGCGTCACCTGGCCCAAGATGCCTTGGAGACCTTGGACACGATCGAGGAACTCGACGCGGACCGCCAGGACGCGCATCTCGACCTTCCCCTGACCGTTTCCGCGCAAGACGACCTCCACATTCCGTTGACCGATCGTCTCTACCGGACGGCCGTGCGCCATGGCCTGCTGCCCGATGTTTCCGAAGGATGGACCCTCGCCGGGAGCTCGAGGTCCATACCGCCGGCCGTGGCAGAGGCTATCCTGGCCGCGGCAGATCAGGTGTTCAGCAACGTCGCCCGCCACTCGAGAACCACGACGGTCGCCGTTCGAGTCACCCAATCACCCACGCAGGTAACCGTCCGAGTGCGCGATGACGGCGTCGGCTTCGACCCGTCGGCAGTGGACACCCGGCGCCAAGGGTTGTCGGTATCGCTTCCGGGACACATGGCCTTGGTGTCGGGAAGCTCGGCTGTTCAGTCCGCCCTCGGGAAGGGCACGACGGTCACACTCAAGTGGCAGGCGGCCGACTCGACGGTTGGTTTGACCAATGTCACTGCGGAACAGGTGCGTGCGTGGTGGTGGGTCACGGCCCTCTTCGCATCACTGCACCTCGGCGCGTGTTGGTTCTCCGGTCTTCCGATCGCCGTTGGCGTTGTGGGTTGGACCGGCCTCGCTGTGTGGCTGATCGGCATGGGCCT
>JAGQUI010000189.1 GCA_020438595.1 Propionibacteriaceae bacterium
ACCACCCGCACGGCGGTGGCGAGGGCAAGACCTCCGGCGGCCGGCACCCGGTCACCCCGTGGGGCAAGCCCGAGGGCCGCACCCGGGACAAGAACAAGGCGAGCTCTCGCCTGATCGTCCGTCGCCGGAAGTCCGGCAAGAAGCGCTGATTGGACAGGTGAGGTAAACAGATGCCACGCAGCCTGAAGAAGGGCCCCTTCGTCGACGACCACCTGGTCAAGAAGGTCGACGTGCAGAACGAGAAGGGCACCAAGCAGGTCATCAAGACCTGGTCGCGGCGCTCCATGATCACCCCGGACATGATCGGGCACACGATCGCGGTGCACGACGGCCGCAAGCACGTGCCGGTGTTCGTGACCGAGTCGATGATCGGCCACAAGCTGGGCGAGTTCGCCCCGACGCGCACCTACCGCGGGCACGTCAAGGACGACAAGAAGTCGCGCCGCCGCTGAGGCAGCGAGAAGAGGAACTGATCAACAGATGAGCAACAAAGAGCGACCCACCCGTCGCGCCGCCCTGCTCGGCGATCGTCCCGGCTCGTACGCCATCGCGCGTCACGTCCGGATGAGCCCGATGAAGGTGCGTCGTGTCGTCGACCTGGTCCGCGGCATGCCCGTCACCGACGCGCTGAACGTGCTGAAGTTCGCGCCGCAGGCGGCGTCCGAGCCGGTGTACAAGGTCGTGGCCAGCGCCACCGCCAACGCGGAGAGCAGCGAGGGCCTGCGCGCCGAGGAGCTGTACGTCTCCCAGGCGTTCGTCGACGAGGGCATGACCCTGCGTCGGATCCGGCCCCGCGCGAAGGGTTCGGCCAGCCGGATCCTGAAGCGGGCCAGCCACATCACCGTCGTCGTCGAACCCAAGTCCGAGATGGGAGCCTGAGCATGGGCCAGAAGATCAACCCCCATGGCTTCCGCCTCGGGATCACCACCGACCACAAGACCCGCTGGTACGCCGACAAGGGCTACTCCGACCTGGTCGCGGAGGACGTGAAGATCCGCCGCTTCCTGGCCAAGAACCTCGAGCGGGCCGGCATCTCCAGCGTGGAGATCGAGCGCCGCAGCGAGCGGGT
This sequence comes from Propionibacteriaceae bacterium, assembly GCA_020438595.1. Next base: position 1,070 of record JAGQUI010000189.1, read on the forward strand.
CACGATCTTCCTCTACGCCGCGCGTCCGGGCATCGTGATCGGCCGCAACGGCGCCGAGGCGGAGCGCGTCCGCGCCGAGCTGGAGAAGCTCACCGGCAAGCAGGTGCAGCTGAACATCCTCGAGGTGAAGAACCCCGAGACGGATGCGCAGCTGGTCGCCCAGGGCATCGCCGAGCAGCTGGGCGCCCGGGTGGCGTTCCGCCGCGCGATGCGCAAGGCGCAGCAGAGCGCGATGCGCGCGGGTGCCCTCGGCATCCGGATCCAGTGCTCCGGTCGTCTGGGCGGCGCCGAGATGAGCCGTTCGGAGTTCTACCGCGAGGGTCGCGTGCCGCTGCACACCCTGCGGGCGGACATCGACTACGGCTTCTACGAGGCCCGCACGACCTTCGGCCGGATCGGCGTGAAGGTGTGGATCTACAAGGGCGACGTGTCCGGCAACCGCGCCGAGCGGGCCGCGCAGAAGGCTGCGCGCCAGGCGGCGTCCGGAGGTCGGGGTCGTCCCGCCCGTGGCCCGCGCCGCGACGGTGGCGGCCGTGGCGACCGTCCCGAGCGTGGCGGACGCCGTCGCGCCGATTCCGTTGCCGAGGGCGCAGCTGCGCCCGAGGCCGTCGAGACCAACGCAGGAGCCTGACCATGCTGATTCCCCGTCGTGTCAAGCACCGCAAGCAGCACCACCCGAAGCGGACCGGAATGGCCAAGGGTGGCACCAAGCTCGCCTTCGGCGACTACGGCATCCAGGCCCTGGAGTCCTCGTACCTGACCAACCGTCAGATCGAGAGCGCCCGTATCGCCATGACCCGTCACATCAAGCGTGGCGGCAAGGTGTGGATCAACGTCTACCCCGACCGTCCGATGACGAAGCACCCCGCGGAGTCCCGGATGGGTTCCGGCAAGGGTTCCCCCGAGTGGTGGATCGCCAACATCAAGCCGGGCCGGGTGCTGTTCGAGCTGTCCGGCGTGGACGAGCCCGTGGCCCGCGAGGCCATGCGCCTGGCCATCCACAAGCTCCCGTTCAAGGCTCGCTTCATCAAGCGGGAAGTAGGTGACATCTGATGGCGAACACTGTGACGGCCAACGAGCTGCGCGGGCTGTCCCGCGAGGAGCTCAACGCCAAGGTGGTCGAGCTGAAGGAGGAGCTGTTCGGGCTCCGCTTCGCCGCTGCCACCGGCCAGCTCGAGTCGCACGGACGGCTGCGCGAGGCCCGCAAGGACATCGCCCGCATCTACACCGTGCTGCAGGAGCGCAACCTCGGCATCGTGCCCGACCCGGATGAGGACAACTGAGAATGAGCGATAACGAGAGCAGCCGCGCGGCGCGCAAGGTCCGCGAGGGCGTCGTCGTGTCCGACAAGATGGACAAGACCGTGGTCGTGGCCGTCGAGCAGCGGGTCAAGCACCCGCTGTACGGCAAGGTCATGACGAAGTCCGAGCGCCTGAAGGCGCACGACGAGGCCAACGAGGCCGGCGTCGGTGACCGCGTTCGGGTGATGGAGACCCGGCCGACCTCCGCGACCAAGCGGTGGCGTCTGGTCGAGGTCCTCGAGAAGGCCAAGTGACCAGGGGAGTATGTAGATGATCCAGCAGGAGACGCGACTGAAGGTCGCCGACAACACCGGTGCGAAGGAACTCCTCTGCATCCGCGTGCTGGGTGGCTCCAAGCGTCGCTACGCCGGTCTCGGCGACAAGATCGTCGCGACGGTCAAGGACGCCATCCCCGGTGGCAACGTGAAGAAGGGCGAGGTCGTGCGAGCGGTCATCGTCCGCACGGTGAAGGAGACCCGTCGTCCCGACGGCTCCTACATCAAGTTCGACGAGAACGCCGCCGTGATCCTGAAGGGCGACGGGGAGCCTCGCGGCACCCGCATCTTCGGTCCGGTCGGCCGTGAGCTGCGCGAGAAGAAGTACATGCGGATCATCTCGCTCGCGCCGGAGGTGTTGTGAGGCATGGCGAATTCGCTGCATGTGAAGAAGGGTGACCGCGTCAAGGTCATCGCAGGCAAGGACAAGGGCCGGATCGGGGAGATCATCTCGGTCGACCCGCAGGCCGGCCGCGTGCTCGTCCAGGGCGTGAACCTGGTCAAGAAGCACGTCAAGGAGACGCAGAACAACCAGACCCGGCAGAACAACGCCGCCGGGATCATCACCACCGAGGCCCCGATCGACGTGTCCAACGTCCAGCTCGTGGTCAAGGTGGACGGCAAGGACGTGGTGACCCGCGTCGGCTACGAACGCCAGGAGGTGACCAAGCGTCGCGCCGACGGTACCGAGTACACCGCCGAGCGTAGCGTGCGGATCGCCCGCAAGACCGGGAAGGAAATCTGATGGCCGCCACTGCGACCGCCACGAAGAGCCTGCCGCGGCTGAAGGAGAAGTACCGCTCCGAGATCGCGCCGGCGCTGCATTCGGAGTTCGGCTACGACAACGTCATGCAGATCCCCGGTCTGGTCAAGATCGTGGTGAACATGGGTGTCGGCGAGGCGGCCCGGGACTCGAAGGTGATCGACGCCGCCGTGCGCGACCTCACCGCGATCACCGGCCAGAAGCCGACCATCACCAAGGCCCGCAAGTCGATCGCGCAGTTCAAGCTGCGCGAGGGCATGCCGATCGGCTGCCACGTGACCCTGCGCGGCGACCGGATGTGGGAGTTCGCCGACCGGCTGCTCACCCTGGCGCTGCCCCGGATCCGCGACTTCCGTGGCCTGTCCGGCCGGCAGTTCGACGGCCAGGGCAACTACACCTTCGGTCTCACCGAGCAGGTCATGTTCCACGAGATCGACCAGGACAGGATCGACAAGCTGCGCGGCATGGACATCACGTTCGTGACGACGGCCACCAACGACGACGAGGGGCGTGCGCTGCTGAAGGCGCTCGGCTTCCCGTTCAAGGCCCCGGCCGACGAGGTCGCGAAGGTCGTCCGCAAGCGTCCCGCCTTCATCGGCAAGAAGAAGAAGTGAGCTGAACCATGGCCAAGACCGCTCTGAAGGTGAAGCAGGCCCGCAAGCCGAAGTTCGCCGTCCGCGCCTACACCCGCTGCAACCGCTGCGGCCGGCCCAAGGCCGTGTTCCGCAAGTTCGGCCTGTGCCGGATCTGCGTCCGTGAGCTCGCCCACAAGGGTGAACTGCCCGGCGTGATCAAGTCCTCCTGGTGAGCATCACCACCAGACCAACCACGACCCGCTGAAGGTCCGTCCCCTCAGGACGGAAACCGTGGCGAGAAAGAGACACCACACGTCATGACCATGACCGATCCGATCGCGGACATGCTGACCCGGCTGCGGAACGCCAACCAGGCGTACCACGAGTCGACGTCCATGCCGCACAGCAAGATCAAGGTGGGCATCGCCGAGATCCTGACCAAGCAGGGCTACATCGCCGGCTACGAGGTGCTCGAGCCGGGCGCCGGCGAGGTCGGCAAGACCCTGCAGCTCACCCTGAAGTACGGCACGAACCGCGAGCGGTCGATCGCCGGGGTGCGCCGGATCTCCAAGCCCGGCCTGCGGGTCTACGCCAAGTCCACCGCGCTGCCGAAGGTTCTCGGCGGCATGGGGATCGCGATCATTTCCACCTCCCAGGGTCTGTTGACCGACAAGGAGGCCAACTCTCGAAGCGTCGGCGGGGAAGTCCTCGCCTACGTGTGGTGAGGATGAGGAGCTGAACTGATGTCACGCATTGGCAGACTTCCGATCGCCATCCCGGCCGGGGTGGACGTCACCCTCGACGGCCAGATGGTGTCGGTGAAGGGCCCGAAGGGGTCGCTGCAGCACACCGTAAAGGAACCGATCACGATCGCGCGCAACGAGGCCGGTGAGCTGGAGGTGAGCCGTCCCGACGACGAGCGGGAGAGCCGCTCGCTGCACGGGCTCACCCGCACCCTGGTGGCCAACATGGTCACCGGCGTCACCGCGGGCTACGAGAAGAAGCTCGAGATCGTGGGCGTCGGCTACCGGGTGATCTTCAAGAGCCCCGAGCAGCTGGAGTTCAACCTCGGCTTCTCGCACCCGGTGATCGTGAACGCCCCCGACGGCATCACCTTCTCGGTGGAGAGCAACACCAAGTTCACCGTCTACGGGATCGACAAGCAGGCGGTGGGCGAGGTTGCGGCCAACATCCGCAAGATCCGCAAGCCCGAGCCCTACAAGGGCAAGGGCGTGCGCTACGCCGGCGAGCGGGTTCGCCGCAAGGTTGGAAAGGCGGGTAAGTGATGGCTATCTCACTCTCGACGCACAAGGGCATGGCCGACAAGGCCGCGGCGCGGCTGCGCCGCCAGGCCCGTGGCCGCAAGAAGATCGCCGGTACCCCGGCGCGTCCGCGCCTGGTGGTGTTCCGGTCCAGCCGGCACATCGCCGCGCAGGTGATCGACGACACCGCCGGGGTGACCCTGGCGTCCGCGTCGTCGCTGGAGCTGCGCGCCAAGTCCGGCGACAAGTCGGAGAAGGCGAAGGCGGTCGGCAAGCTGGTCGCCGAGCGGGCGAAGAAGGCCGGTGTGGAGAGCGTCGTGTTCGACCGCGCGGGCAACAAGTACCACGGACGGGTCGCGGCGCTGGCGGACAGCGCCCGCGAGGCCGGTCTCGGATTCTGACGGACTCGGAAAGGTAATACTCACGATGAATGGAACCCAGCGCCGCGGTGGCGGTGCCGGTGGTGAGCAGCGTCGCGGGGGTCGCGAGGACCGTCGGAACCGGGACGCCGCAGCCGAGAAGGAGAAGAGCAACTACCTGGAGCGGGTCGTCGCGATCAACCGCGTCGCCAAGGTCGTCCAGGGTGGTCGCCGGTTCAGCTTCACCGCGCTGGTCGTGGTGGGCGACGGCGACGGCACGGTCGGCGTCGGCTACGGCAAGGCCAAGGAGGTG
>JAGQUI010000018.1 GCA_020438595.1 Propionibacteriaceae bacterium
GTCGCGATGCCCTACCTGGTCGTCTCCGTCGAGGGGGCGCTGCGCTCGGCCCGGGACCGATACGAAGTGGTCGCGGCCACGCTCGGCGCCCGGCCCACCACCGTGCTGCGCAGGGTCACGCTGCCCCTGGTCGGCCCCGCGATCGCGTCCGGCGCGGCGCTGGCGTTCGCCCGCGCGCTGGGCGAGTTCGGCGCCACGATCACCTTCGCCGGCTCCCTGCAGGGCACCACCCGGACACTGCCGCTGGAGATCTACCTGCAGCGCGAGGTCGACACCGACACCGCCCTCGCCCTGTCCGTGGTGCTGGTCGCGATCGCGTCCCTGCTGGTGGCGGGCACCGCCCGGCTGGCCAGGACCCCGAGCGTGGCGCCATGAGCGCCGTCTCCGTGCGGGCGGCCGTGGCCGAACGCGGGGTGGACCTCGCGCTCGACGCCGGCGAGGGCACGGTCACCGCGGTGGTCGGCCCGAACGGGGCGGGCAAGACCACCCTGCTGCACCTGGTCGCCGGGCTGGCCCGGCCGAGTTCCGGCCGCGTCGAGATCGGTGGCCGCGAGGTCGCCGGGCCGGGCCGGTTCGTGCCGCCGCACCGCCGCCACGCCGTGCTGCTGACCCAGGACACCGCGCTGTTCCCGCACCTGGACGTGCTCGCCAACGTGGCGTTCGGGCCGCGCTCCGCAGGCATCCCCGCCGCACGGGCACAGGAGCGGGCGCTGGCGGAACTGGACGCGGTGGGCTGCGCGGCGCTCGCGTCCCGGCGTCCGGACGAGCTGTCCGGCGGGCAGGCGCAGCGGGTCGCGATCGCGCGGGCGCTGGCGACCGACCCCGCCGTGGTGCTGCTGGACGAGCCGCTGGCCGGGCTGGACGTGGCGGTCGCCGCCGAGGTGCGGCACGGCCTCGGCCAGCGGCTGCGCGGCCGGACCGGCCTGCTGGTCACGCACGAGGTGCTGGACATCTGGACGATCGCCGACCGGGTGGCGGTGGTGGACGAGGGCCGGGTGGTCGAGACCGGCACGGCCGCGGAGCTGCTGGCCCGCCCCACCAGTGCGTTCCTGGCCCGGCTGGGCGGCACCAACCTGTTCACGGGGACGGCCTGCGGGCACGGCGCGCTCGACCTGGCCCCCGGCGTCCGCCTGCAAGGGCTAGCCGATCCCGACCAGTCGCCCACGCCGGGCGAACCGGCCCTCGCCGCGGTCTCCCCCGCGGCGGTGAGCCTGCACCTCGACGCGCCGGGCGGCAGCCCCCGCAACCTGCTGGAGGCCGTGGTCACCTCGATCGAGCCGCGGGGCGAGGTCGTCCGGGTACACCTGGTGGTGGCCGGGCAGCCGTTCGCCGCCGACGTCACGGGCCCGTCGGTCGCCGAGCTGGGCCTGCGCCCGGCGCTCGCCGTCCGCGCCGTGGCGAAGGCCACCCAGGTGCGGGTCTACGGGCGCTGACCCGAGCTGTCGCGCCACCGGCGCGGCGCCGGGCGTCCGGTCAGCGCCGTCCGGCCGGAAGGACCGACGAACTCCGGAAGATGGTTCCCGGAAGCACCGACAGCGCCTCCTCGATCCGGCCGGCCACTTCATCGGTGCAGGTGCGCTTGGCCGGGTCGTTGAGCAGCTGCCAGACGAACTGGCGGCTGCAGCCCGCCCGTCGGGCGAGCTGGGACTGGCTGACGTCGCGCACAGCCATGTAGTCGGCGAGCAGCCGGGGATCCCGAAGCTTCATCCACTGACCTTTCGTGGGGTGTGGGTCGTGGTGCCGCTATTGTCGGTTTCCACTTGACGTTTCGTCAATTGTGGCGCGCCGACGTGGCGGCGGGCCGCTTGACACCACGTCAACGGGAACGGACGGGGCTCGACGAGGACCCCGTTGCCAGCGTGATGATCGGCCGCCACCCCCCGGCTTGACGACTTTGTGCGAGGCTTGGACGCGATGCGGTGCCGAATCCGCGTCGAGGTCGACACCCCCGGGAACGGAGCGATGCACGCACTGGGTCGATTCATCTCCGAGCTGATGGACACGCGCGGCATGTCCAGGCCCGACCTGGAGCGGGCGAGCGGGCTCAGCCGCCAGCACATCCACCAGCTCCTCGACGATCGCAGGACGAGCCTGGGGCGGATGCTCGACGACACGACCATCGCAGGCCTGGCCAGGGCATTCGCCGACGTCGGGGAGACCGCCTTCATCACGAAGGCCGCCGAATCGATGGGGGTCCCGATCGATCGGCTGGCCCCCGTCGACATCGACCTCGACCGGCTCTCCGACGAGGCGCTGCTGGGCATCCTCGCCCGCCGGCTCAGGCGCGCCTCGGCGCAGCCCGGCCCTGCCGGCGGTGAGGAGCAGACCCCACTCGCCGCACGACGCGGACGCCGCGCCCGCGAACAGCTCGACCAGGAGTGGAACGACCGGGAGGGCTGATCCTGTCAGAGGCGGCCAGCAGACTGTCGCCATGCACGATCCCTGGCACGAGTTCCGCTCCTTCTCCGACTGGGCACTGCAGTGGGCCAGGCTGCCGGCCGGGCTGCTCGGGGTCACCGACTTCCGCGCCCGCACGGTCACCCTCGACCAGCGGCTGCTCCAGGCCGAGCGCCGGTGCACCGTCGCGCACGAGGTCGAACACATCCGGCTCGGCCCGGTGCCCGCCGACCCGGTGCTCGCCGCGCGGGAGGAGGCGGCGATCGATCGTGCCGTGGCCCGGAAGCTGATCGGCATCGGCGAACTCGGCGACGCCCTGGCCTGGACCAGTTCGCTCGCCGAGGCCGCGCAGGAGCTGTGGGTGGACGAGGACACGCTCTCGGCGCGACTGCGGCACCTCCATCCCTCCGAGGTGCACTACCTGCGGCGGCGGCTCCCGCACGGGCTGCCCTAGGGTGGGGAGCATGCTCAGCCGGGTGATCACCGTGTCCGACCGTTGCGCGGCCGGCGTCCGCGAGGACCTGTCCGGGCCGGTGCTGGAGGAGGCACTGGCGGCCGCGGGGTACGAGGTCTCGCGGGTCGTGGTGCCGGACGGCGAGGAGCCCGTCCGCGCAGCGCTGCGGGAGGCGCTGGAGACCGGGGCCCGACTGGTGGTCACGACCGGCGGCACCGGGGTCGGCCCGCGCGACCGCACGCCCGAGGGCACCCGTCCCGTGCTGGACCGGCTGCTGCCCGGCGTGGCCGAGGTGCTCCGGGCGAGGGGCATCGAGCACTCCGCCCACGCCGCCCTGGGTCGCGGCCTGGTCGGCGTGGTGGACGCCGTCGACGGCGCGGGCGGCGCGCTCGTGGCGAACCTGCCCGGCAGCCCGAACGCCGCCCTCGAGGGCGCCGAGGTGCTGCTGGCCCTGGCCGGGCACGTGCTGGACCAGCTCGCCGGCGGGGACCACTGATGGGCGTGGTGCTGGCCGAGGTGCGGAACGCGCCGGTGGCGCCGTCGGAGTTGTTCGACCTGGTCTCCCGGCCCGACGCCGGCGCGGTGGCGCAGTTCGTCGGTGTCGTGCGTGACCACGACCCGCAGGCGTCCGGCGCGGTTGTGGCGCTCGACTACACCTGCCACCCGTCCGCGCAGGAGCGGATGGGCGAGATCGTGGCGGCCGTGCTCGCGTCCGCGGACCCAGCGGACGGCTGCGTCGTGGCCGCCGTGCACCGGATCGGGCACCTCGTGGTGGGCGACGTCGCGTTCGTGGTGACCGTGTCCTCGCCTCACCGAAGGCTCGCGTTCGCCGTCTGCGCGCAGGTCGTCGAGGCGGTGAAGGCCGACCTGCCGGTCTGGAAGCAGCAGTTCGAGGCGGACGGCAGCTACCGCTGGTCGGGGCTGTAGGACCGCCTCAGTAGATGACCACGAACCCGCCGATGAGCAGGGCGGCGACAGTGAAGACGAGCACGGCGAGCAGGATCCGCCGACGACGCCGCGCCGCACCATCGACATCTCGCGCCACCGGGCGATCCGGACCGGCCAGTTCCCGCGGGACCGGGTCGACCAGGCTCACCGGCTCATCGTGATCCGGGTCGAGGCCGTCGCGTTGCGGGTCGTGGAGCGGCCCCCCGGGGGTCAGCCAGCGCGCGGTGATCGGATCGAAGCGCTCGGGGGGCGGGGGCAGGGCGCGGTCCATGGAACCAGCATCCCAGTCACGCGGGCCCCTGTGGGAACCCCCCGGACCACGGCCGCTCCAGCCCAGGTTCGCCGCGTCGACTGCCACCGTGCCAGGCCGGAGCGGCAAGGCTACTGGAGTAGCTACCTCGGTACTACCATGGTGGCATGAGCCAGGTGAAGCTGAGCGTAAGTCTCTCCCCGAGCGATGTCGAGGCGCTCGACAAGTACGCCCGGGCCTCGGGCCTGAAATCTCGATCGGCGGCGATCCAGCAGGCGATCAGATTGCTCGGCGATCCCGAGTTGGAGGATGCCTACGCGGAGGCGTGGCAGGAATGGGAGGACTCCGGCGACGCCCGAGCCTGGGCAGTCACTGTCGCGGACGGGCTTGACTGATGCTCCGAGGCGAGATCCGCCTGACCGATCTGGCACCGGCGCGGCCCGGGGAGGCCGACAAGCGCCGGCCGGCGATCATCGTCAGCAACGACCGGGCCAACGCGACCGCGGCCAGATTGGGCCGAGGGGTGATCACGGTCGTGCCGGTCACCAGCAACACCACCCGGGTCTTTCCGTTCCAGGTACTGCTGCCTGCCGAGGAGACCGGGCTCCGGGTGGACTCCAAGGCCCAGGCCGAGCAGGTCCGCTCAGTGTCGATCGAACGGATCGGCCCGGTGATCGGTCACCTTCACACCCACCTGGTCCGCGTGCTCGACGACGCACTCCGACTGCATCTCCAGCTCTGATCCGAGCGATCCGCCCTGCGCAAACCCGGCAACAGCCTGGACCAGGGCTTGTTCGGCCATCCCGGAACGGGCGCGGTCGGGCGCTCAGTCGCGGCGCCACTCCCCCGACCGCCCGCCGGACTTCGCGACCAGGCGGACGCGCTCGATCTCCACCCGGCGGTCGAGGCCCTTCACCATGTCGACCACGGCGAGCGCGGCCACCGTGACGGCGGTGAGCGCCTCCATCTCCACACCCGTCCGGTCGGCGGTGCGGACGGTGGCCCGCAGTGCCACGCCGTCGTCGACCACCTCGGCGTCCACCTCGACCCCGTGGACGCCGATCACGTGCGCCAGCGGGAGCAGCTCCGGCGTCCGCTTGGCCGCGGCGATGCCGGCGATCCGGGCCACGGCGAGCACGTCGCCCTTGGGCACGCCGCCGGACCGCAGCAGCGCGACCACCGGCTCCGGGCAGCGCACGAACCCCTCGGCGGTCGCCGCGCGCACGGTCACCGGCTTCGCGGTGACGTCGACCATCCGTGCCTGCCCGGCCTCGTCCAGGTGGGTGAAGTCACTCATCGGTCCTCCTCGGGGCCAGCGGCACCTCCGCCGCCGTCGCAGCCATCGTGTCCAGGTAGAGCAGGCGTCCGAACAGGGGCTCGCCGACCCCGGTGACCAGCTTGATCGCCTCGGTCGCCATCAGCGCACCGACCTGGCCGCACATCGCCCCGAGCACACCCACCTGCGCCGCGGTCACCCAGGTCGCCGGGTCGGGTGGCTCCGGGTACAGGTCGCGCAGGGTGATCCCGGGCAGCGGGCCGTCCGTTCCGACCGGACGGCTCCAGAACACGCTCACCTGCGCCCTGGTGGTCTGCACCGCGCCCCACACCACCGGGACGCCGAGCCCCGCGCACACGTCGGAGACCAGGTAGCGGGTCGGGTAGTTGTCCACCGCGTCCACCACCAGGTCGTAGTCGCCGAGGATCTGCGCGGCGTTGCCGGGCTCCAGCCGGACGGGGTGCTCGACCACCCGGACGCCGGGGTCCAGTTCGCCGAGCCGGGACGCCGCACTGGCGGCCTTCGGCGTACCGATCCCCGTGGTGGCGTGCAGCACCTGGCGCTGCAGGTTCACCAGCTCGACCACGTCGGCGTCCACCACGCCCAGCGTGCCGACGCCCGCCGCGGCCAGGTAGAGCAACACCGGGCTGCCCAGCCCACCGGCGCCCACCACGCACACCCTGGCCGCGCGAAGCCTCCGCTGCCCCGGCTCGCCGATTCCCGGAATGGGCAGGTGCCGCGCGAACCGGTCCCGGTCGGACGCCGACAGCTCCGGCCCGGGCGCCACCAGCGGGGCGAGCCTCACCGGGCGTCCCTGTCGAGCCGCGCGGCCCACGCCGCGGCGTCCGCCCTGGTGTCCACGTCGGCGACGCTCGCCGCGCCGGCGTCCGCGTCGAGCAGGTCGAGCGGCCCCAGCAACTGGTGCAGCGCGGTGGCCTCGCCGCGACCGGCGATCCGGTCGGCCAGCGCGGACGTGCGGTAGCAGCCGAGCAGCCACTGCCGGCGCCCGGTGTCGTCGACCAGGCAGGCGCCGGCCCGGTCGGGGCCGGGCTCCGCCCGGAGCAACACCCGTACCGCCGCCTCCGCGTCCGGCAGGTCGCTGGCCAGCAACAGCGTCCACGCCGCGTGCTCCGGCAGCGCCGCGAAGCCTGCGCACAGCGCCGCGACCGGGCCGCCGAAGGGCGGTTCCTCCCGGGTCAGCAGGACGCCCTCGGGCACCGCGACGTCGCCCACCACGACGATCCGGCGCGCTCCCGCGGCAGCGGCCAGCGCGATGTCCAGCAGCCGCCGTCCCGCCAGCGCGTGCTCGGGCTTGCCCGGGCCGCCGAAGCGCCGGCCGCGCCCGCCGGCGAGGATGATCGCGTCGTAGTCGGCAATCACAGCCACCTCACCACCAGCGGGTCACCCGGGGTCACCTCGGCGACCGCCTCCGGCACCATCACGAACCCGTCGGCCGCCCCGAGTGAGGTGACCATGTGGGACGCCGAACCGCGCGTGTGCGCGGGTACGGCGACCAGTCGGCCGTCCTCGTCGGCGGACAGCCGCACCGGCACCAGCTGGCGCTTCCCGAGCGGTGACCGCCAGGCCGAGCCGGCGACGGCCGGGTACCACCGGGGTGGCCTGCGGCCGAGGATCCGGTCGAGCATCGGCCGGACGAACACCTCGTAGCTGAGCGCGGCCGACAGCGGGTTGCCGGGCAACGAGACCACGGGGACGCCACGCCACACCGCCCACCCCTGCGGCCGGCCCGGCTGCATCCGCACGTGGCGGAAGGTGCCGCCGGCCTCGGTGAGCACGTCGCGGACGACGTCGTAGGCACCCACGCTGGCCCCCCCGGTGAGCACCACCAGGTCGGCCCCGTCGGTGGCTTCGTCCAGCCACGCGACCAGCGCCTCCGGGCGATCGCCCACCGGATCGCCGGTCAGCGGGACGGCCCCGTCCCTGCGCAGGGAGGCCACGAGCACCAGCGAGTTCGACTCGTACAGCTGGCCCCGCCGCAGCGGCGCCGAACCGGCGACGACCAGCTCATCGCCGGTGGCTGCGACGGCCACCACCGGCCGGGGCCACACCGCCACGCGGCCCACCCCGACCGCAGCCACGGCGCCGACCAGCCCGGGGTTCAGCTCGTCACCGGGCTGCGCGATCACGTCGCCCGCGGCCACGTCGTCGCCGGCTCGCCGGACGTGCTGCCCCGGCCCGGCGGGAGCCACCCGCACCTCAACGACCTCGGTTCCGCCATCGGTCTGTTCGAGCGCCACCACGGTGTCCGCGAACCCGGGCAGCGGCGCACCGGTCATGATCCGGAGGCACTCCCCCGGGCCCGCCGGCGGATCCGCGGCGGACCCGGCCGCCACTTCCCCGACCACCGGGAGCCGTACCGGCACCGACCCCGCATCGGCGTAGCGGATCGCGTAGCCGTCCATCGCGGAGTTGTCGAAGCCGGGGATGTCGACCGTGCTGGCCACGGGCGCGGCCAGCACCCGTCCGGCTGCCTCGGCCACGGGCAGCACCTCGGCCGGCCGCGCGTCCGGCGCCACCAGGCCCAGGAGTTCGGCGGCGTAGTCCTCGACAGTCAGCAGTTCACGCATCGGCCGCCACGCTACCCCGGCGGGCGGGTCCCGGGTGGCAGCCGGGAGCCGAACGCGCTGGTCGCACGGAACGTGCACGTCGGGCACAGCTCGCCGTCGGCGACCGGGTGCTGCGTCCCGCAGCGGCGGCAGGCGCGGGTGGACACGGCCGCGAGCTCGCGGGTGCCCTCCCGGGCCACATCGAGCAGCGTCAGCACTCCGGCGGGAGCCAGGGCGCGCTCAGGGCAGAGCCGGACGCAGGCCAGGTCGCCGCGGCAGGCGTCCCGCAGGTGCCGCAGCGTGGACACGCCGTCGGCCAGGTCGAGGACGAGGGCGTCGTGGGGGCACGCCCGCACGCACACCCCGCACGCGGTGCAACCGGAAGCCGCCAGCAGCGTCGCCGCCGGATCCCCCTCCTCGCCCGCCGATTCCGGAAGGTGGGCCCGGCCCGCGTCCGCCAGCACGCGCAGGGCCGCCAGTGCACGGTCGCGCTCGGGGAGCGCCGGGTCGAAGGGGAGCCGGAGCGGCGGCTCCCCCAGGCCGAGGGCGAGCCGCCGGGGCAGCGCCGGGTGGGCCAGGTCGAAGGTCGGGCCGCTGCGGTGCCCCCTCCGGTGCGGGTCCGCGGCGACCGCCGCGACACCGTCCAGCGTCCGGACCCACTCCCGCGTCCGGTCGGCCGCGGCCCCGGGCCGCTCGGGGCAGGCCACGACCTCCACCCGGCCGATACCGGCCGCCAGCAGCTGGGCGGGCAGGTCGACGCCGGCGTCCACCACGCAGCCGACCAGGCGGACGCCGATCGCGTCCGCGGACACCGGTGGCAGCGCCGCGTGTGCGCACCCGATCAGGGCCCGCGCCGGCGGGTCGATGGCGTTGAGCCAGCGCAGCAGGGCGCCGACCGGGTCGATGGCGGCCATCACGGCGCCGGCGTGGCGACCTGGTCGAGGAAGCCCTCGACGAGCCCCGGCAGCGCCCGCCAGAGTGGCTCCTGGGCGCGCCTGCCGAGCTCGGCGAGCACGTCGCCGCTGAACCGGTCGGGGTGCGCGCGGCGGAATGCGGCGATCTCTGCGCCCAGCCCCGGTCCGGCACCGGGCCGGGCCGACTCGGCGACGAGGTGGGCGAGGTAGCGCAACTCCTGGCCGAGGTGGTCGGCGGGCGCGTCGTGGAACCGCTCGTCGCCCAGTCCGGCCGCCCGGTAGCGGGCTGCCAGCGCCTTCCGCAGTTCCGCCGCGGGCTCACCGAGCCAGCCGGACTCGGTCAGCTCGATCGGCTCGGGCGCGCTGCCGAACAACTGCTCCCACTCGGCCCGGGTGCGATCGGGGTCGACACCCGCGCCGAGTGCCTGCAGCGCGACCACGGACACCCGATCGCACAGCGGCCAGGATGCCCGGGCCGACGGGTCGCCGAACCGCTCCAGCACGGCCAGGTCCGGCGGCACCAGCAGCAGGCGCGAGACGGCGTAGCCACAGGCGGCCACCCCGACCGCAGGCGTCGGCGGGGCGCTCAGAGCCCGACCCTCACCATCGCGGCGTAGTGCAGCAGTCTCCCGATGAACTCGCTGGTGAAGGCGAGGACCAGGCTGACCAGGACGGCGATCACCAGCACCTTCGCCTCGGCCAGCGCCACCTTGCCCGCCATCCGGTACACGAAGAAGCCGAGCACGATCGCGGTGGCGGCCAGCAGTACGAGCCGCAGGGCGAGCCATGGGCTGGCGAACACGGCCAGGGACGCCTGGCCCGCCGCACCGGCCGCACCGAGGTCGGCGAGGTAGATCGGGTACATCGCGAGCAGCAGCACGGCCACCGTGGCGCCCACGACGGCGATGCCCTTCAGCAGCGTCGAGGTCAGGGCCCACTCGGCCTCACTGGTCGGTGCGTTGATTTCCCTGACCCGCCGGCGCACCTGGACCGCCAGGCCGCCACCGGCCTCGGGATCGTCCGGCCCCACCCCGGCTTCGGCGTCCGGCGCCTCCGCGACGGCCTCCGCCGCCTCCGGTGCGTCGTCCGCCGTCCCCGCCTCGGCAGCGCGGGCCCGGACCAGGGTGACGATCATCAGGGCCGAGCCGACCGCGAGGACGCCGAGCAGCACGGCCGAGGCGAAGAACTGGAACGGGACGGCCCAGTGGTGCCAGGCCGGCACGGCGGCCAGCGTGTAGTAGATCGAGGACTCCGCGACGATCAGGCCGATGCCGAGCAGGGCCGTCACCACCGCGATCACCTGGCGCAGCACCGCGCTGCCCACCTTGAACCACTCCAGCAGGGCGAACAGGAAGCCGAAGGCGGCGAAGCCCACCCCGAACAGGATCTCCCGGGACAGCCACGACG
The DNA here is from genome assembly GCA_020438595.1 of Propionibacteriaceae bacterium. The sequence goes on from JAGQUI010000018.1 coordinate 10,214, forward strand.
AGCCCACGTGCAGGATCACGTTGAAGGTGTGCCCGATGTCGTTCATGTGCAGCATGGAGACGACCAGGCCGACCACGAGCGTCGGGCCGATCGCGTAGAGGGCCGGCGCCACCACCCGCTCGGCCGTCTCCTCGTCGGCCCCCCGGGACGCGACGAACTGCACGACGCCGAGCGTGATGAAGGTGCCCACCGACATCTGCGAGAACAGGGTGAAGATCACCATCGGCAACTCATGGACGTTCATCAGATCTCCCCGGGGTTCGCGATGTGGCCGGTGGCGCTGTTCCACGGCTGGGCGTCCCGGTGCGGCTTGACCACCAGATGCGGCGAGGTGATGGCCGGGTCCGGCAGCGGGGCGATCCCCGCCTCGGTGCCGTACTCCTTGCGGAGGTCGTCGATCGGCCCCCAGTCCAGCGCCCGCGAGGGGCAGGCGGCCACGCAGGCCGGCTGCATCCCCTCCGAGCGGTAGTCGTAGCACAGGTCGCACTTGGACATGTGGCCGGTGTCGGCGTTGAACTGCGGCGCGCTGTACGGGCAGGCCCACTCGCAGTACCGGCAACCGACGCACTTGGTCTCGTCGACGTAGATCGTGCCGTCGTCGCGCTGCGTCATCGCCGTGGTCGGGCACACCTGCGTGCAGACCGGGTTCTCACAGTGGTTGCACGCCACCGACGTGTAGTAGGTGAAGATGTTCGGCACCGCGGTGTTGCCCGAGAGGCGCCATGTGCCGCCCGAGTACTCGGCCACCCGCCGCCACATCACACCGAGCGGCAGGTCGTGCTTGTCGATGCACACCACCTGGCAGGCCTTGCACCCGTTGCAGAGCGTCTGGTCGAAGAAGAAGCCGTACTTGGCGCCGGCCTGGGTCAGATCATCGGTCATCTCCGTGCCCTCCTAGCTCTTCACCACGTTGGCGATGGTGGTGTGGGACGGGTTCCCCTTGGCCTGGGCCGAGGGGTGCAGCGAGGTCAGCGTGTTGACGCTGCCAGCCACGTCCACCGGGTGCTCGGCGTTCGCGTCGGCCGGTGGTCTCACCACCGAGACCGGCTGCGGGTCGAACCAGGCGCCCTGCGGGATCGAGATCACCCCCGGCATGATCCGTTCAGTGACCCTCGCCTCCAGCCGGACCGTGCCGCGGTCGTTGTAGACGAACACCTGGTCGGTGTTGGCGATCCCGCGGGACTCGGCGTCGAGCGGGTTGATCCACACCGTCTGGTGGTGCGCCTCCTTCATCCAGTCGACGTTGCCGTAGGTGGAGTGCGTGCGTCCCTTGAAGTGGTGCCCGATCACCTGCAGCGGGTACTTCTCGGACGCCCGCGCCTCCATCGGACCCTCCCAGGTCTCGACGTACTCGGGCAGCGGCACCAGCCGGTCGCCCTCGAGCTCGGGACGGAACACGCCGAACTGCCACTTCTCGGCCATCCGGCGCAGCTGGTCGGAGTAGATCTCGATCTTCCCCGACGGTGTCGGCAGCGGATTGGCCGCCGGATCGGCCCGGAAGTCGGCCAGCGCGACGATCGGGCCGGCGTCCTTGCGGTAGACACCCATCTGTTTCCAGGCGTCGTAGTCCGGCAGGCTCGGGTCGGACGCCCGGGTGGCCTCGATCGCGGCCCGCAGCCAGTCCTCCCGGGTCTTCCCCTCGGTGAACGCCTGCTCGGTGCCGAGCCGCTTGGACAGCTCCCAGCAGATGTCGTAGATCGTGCGGCACTCGTACAGCGGTTCGATCGCCTGCGTGGAGACGATGCCGTACGCCATCGGACCGGCGTTCTCACCGGGGTGGATGTCGTCCTCCTCCGCGGCCGAGGTGCCCGGCAGGATGTAGTCGCTGTAGCGGCACGACACCGTGTACTGGATGTCGCAGGTCACGATCAGTTCTGCCTTGGTGTCGTCCTGCAGGATCGCGACCGAGCCGTTGTTGTCGCCGGTCTGGTTCACGATCGAGTTGCCGGCGTACTGCCAGACCATCTTGATCGGGGTCTCCAGCTTGGTGTTGGTCGGTTCACCGTTCGCGTCCACCGGCACCTTCATCCAGCGCACGCCGGGCGCCACCTTGTCCAGCACTCCCGCGTTGAACGTGTCCATCTCCGCGCCGTGGTCGACCGCGTCCAGCCACGAGAACACCGAGATCAGCTTCATCGACGGGTTCGTCACGCCGGTGTTGAACGGCGAACTGAACGGCAGGCCGGGGGCGGCCTCGCGGGCGCCGATGCCGCCGCCGGGGATGCCGACGTTGCCGGTGGCGCAGGCGAGCAGGAAGATCGACCGGGACGAGTGCTCACCGTTGGCGTGCCGCTGCGGCCCCCAGCCCTGGGTGATCGCACACGGCTTCGCCTGCGCGATCTCGCGGGCGAGCTGCCGGATCTGCTGGGCGGGGATGCCGGTGATGTCGGACGCCCAGTCCGGGGTCTTCTCGATCCCGTCCGGGCCCTTGCCCTCGACGTAACTGCGGTAGGAGGAGTTGGCCGGGACGCCGTCGGGCAGCGTGTGCTCGTCGAAACCCACGCAGTACTTGTCGAGGAACGCCTGGTCGTGCAGGTCGCCGGCGAGCATCTCGTGGATCATGCCGGCCACCAGCGCCGCGTCCGTCCCCGGCCGGATCGGCACCCACTCGTCGGCGACCAGCGCCGCCGTCTCGGAGTAGCGCGGGTCGATGATGATCGTCCGCACCCCACTTTCCTTCTTGGTCTGCTGGGTGACGAAGGTGAGCCCGCCACCCGACATCCGGGTCTCCAGCGGGTTGTTGCCGAACATCACCTGCAGCCGGGAGTTCTTGGCGTCGTCGAGGGAGTTGCTGGAGTACCACGTGCCGTAGAAGTACGGGTAGGCCGAGGTGATCTCCGTGGTCGAGTAGTCGGAGTAGTGGTCGAGGTAGCCGCCCCAGGTGTTCATCAGCCGGGCGAACGGCGTCTGGTCCGGCGGCCAGGAGCAGGCCATCGTGGAGCCGAGAGTGCCGGTGCCGTAGTTGATGTAGATCGCCTCGTTGCCGTACTTCGACTTGATCTCGGTCATCTTCGCCGCGATCTCGTCCAGTGCCTGGTCCCAGCTGATCGTCTCCCACTGTTCCTCGCCGCGCTTGGTGCCCTCCTTGCGCTTCATGGGCTGCTTGAGCCGGTCGGGGTTGTAGATCCGGTGCCGGATCGACCGTCCGCGGACGCAGGCGCGCACCTGCTGGCTGCCGAGTTCGTCGGTTCCGGTGTCGTCGCCGAGCACCCGGACCACCGTCCCGTCGTGCACCTGCAGGCGCAGCGGACAGCGCGAGCCGCAGTTCACCGTGCAGGCCGACCAGATGAACTGGTCCGCGCTCGCCGGCTCCTCCGCGTGGGCCGTCCCCCCGAAGTCGGTGACGGAGACCAGGGCGGCCGCGCCGCCGACGGCACCGGACCACTTCAGGAAGGTCCGTCGGCTCGGCCCGGGCGGCGAAGCGTCCGTGGCACCGGTCCGGATCAGCTCGACATCGGTCATCGCCCTACCGCCTCCTCGCGGGACCTCGCGCCGAATGTAATCGACACGTGTAAATCATATTCGCATCGAGGGGCGCCCACGGCGGATTCGTGGAGGAGCGCGCCGGGAATTCCGGACCGAACCACTATCTTCTTGGAAGCAGGCGCGACGGAGGAGGAGCAGCGTGAGCGGCCGCACCCCCGCAGACGATCCCCGCTACCAGCGCGTGCGGCAGCGGCTGGTGGACTCGTTGCTCGAGCTGGCCGCGAGCCGGCCCGCCGAGACGATCAGCGTCTCCGAGCTCACGACCGCGGCAGGGGTGTCCCGGGCGGTCTTCTACAGCCACGCGAGCTCACCCGCAGGGCTGCTCGCCGACGTCCTGGTCGGCGAACTGGAACCGGGCTTCGACGCCCTCGCCGAGCAGATGGCCCGACCGGACGCCGACTATGTCGAGATCTGGCGGCGGGTCTACCTCACCCTGCTCGACCACGTGCGCGACCACCGTGCGGTCTACGAGGTGCTGACCGCCCACGAGTCCGCGGTGTCGAGCGCCCTGACCGCCTACCTCGAGCAGGCCGCGAGCTGCTGCGTCCTCGCCGTGACCAGCCGGTTCGAGGGCCCACCGCCGACCGAGCTGTGGAAGACCATGGCGGTCAACCAGCAGGCGCACAACATGCTCGCGGTGATCCGGGCCTGGATCGCCACCGGTCTCACCGATCCGCCCGAGGTGGTCGTGGACACCTACCTCACCCTCGCCCCGCCCTGGCAACTCGCCCGCGCCGAGGACGGTCCGATCTCGCTGCGTCGCGTCCGCTCGCTGCGCCGGGCGCGGTCGCGCGACCGGGAGACGTCCGAGCCGTAGCGCGCTGCCGCGTTCAGGCGTCGGGGGCGAGGTCCTCCCGCGCCGACTCCAGCGCACCGAGCGAGAGCAGCGCGAGGCCCGCCATGAAATGGGTCCCGGCGGCGTCCGACGCCGTTCGCAACATGCCGGGAGCCCACTGCAGCAGGTGGGCGGACAGGAACTCGCCGGCGGCCGCCACTTCGCCCTCCGCCGCTGCGGGATCGTCCCGCTCCAGCGCATCGAGGGCGCGCAGCGCGAGCCGGCCCACGAAGTCGAACTCCAGCCCAACATGGTCGTCGGGCTCGCGGTTGAACCGTGGCGCCCGCAGCCCGCGGTCGCGGTAGGCCTCCCGCACCGCGAGGGTGCTGGTGTCGAAGACCAGGCCGTCGTCGTCACGGTGCACCGATTCGAACGGGGCGACCAGCGCCTTCGCCGACACCCCGTACAGGCGGTTGTGGTCACGGGCGATCGTGGCCGCGTCCTCGCGGGCGTCCCGGGACCGCGCCCAGCGCCGCAACCCTTCGGCCGCGTCGTCGGTGTCGGGCAGCGGCCAGTCGGCCAGCATGCTCCACAGCACCGCGAGGGTCGCGTCGTCCGGAGCCTCGAGGTGCAGCCTGCCGAGCGTCGTGAAGGCGGCGGCGCAGGCGTCGATCCGTTCGTCGTCGAGCACCATCGCCCCCCGTCAACCGCCGAACCGGGCGTCCGGACGCGTGGCAGAATACCTTGTGACAGCGCACGTCCCACCGCGAGGAGGCGGTATGCCCCACGAGGACAGCCCGGAGAAGCTGGCCCGGATGCACACCTGGCTGGATCTGGTGGCCACCGAGGCAGGCGTGGAGCCCGAGGCCCTCGCGGCCAACCAGGACGCGCTGCTCGACCTGATCTCCACCGTTGCGCACGGGCCCTCCCGACCCGGCGCACCGCTCACCGCCTTCCTGGTCGGGGTCGCCGTCGGCCGCGGCGCCGATGCGGCGGACCTGATCGGGCGCGTTGATCGCCTCGCCGCCCAGACCCCGTCGTGACCGCCACCGCCGAACGGACGAGGTCCCTCCGCGATGCCCACGGGCGCGTCGCCCGTGACCTGCGCGTCTCACTGACCGATCGGTGCAACCTGCGCTGCAGCTACTGCATGCCGGCCGAGGGGCTGCCCTGGCTGCCGACCGCGGACGTGCTCACCGATGACGAGGTGGTGCACCTGGTCTCGGTAGCGATACGCCTGCTCGGAGTCCGGAAGGTGCGCTTCACCGGGGGCGAACCGCTGCTGCGCAGGGGCCTGGCGGGAATCGTGGCCAGCACCGCCCGGCTGCGCACCGATGAGGGACTCCCGCCCGAGATCTCCCTGACCACGAACGGCGTGGGGCTGGAGCGGCGCATCCACGAACTCGCCGAGTCCGGGCTCAACCGGGTCAACGTGTCCCTGGACACCCTCGACCGGGAACGCTATGCCGCGCTCGCCCGCCGGGACCGGCTCCCGGACGTGCTGCGCGGCCTCGCCGGCGTCGAGGCTGCCCGGCTGCGGCCCGTGAAGGTGAACACGGTGGTGATGCGCGGGGTGAATGAGGCCGACGTGGTGCCGCTGGCCGAGTTCTGTCTGGTCCGGGGCTACCGGTTGCGGTTCATCGAACAGATGCCGCTCGGCCCCGAGCACGGCTGGGACCCGGCGGTGATGGTGCCCGCCGAAGAGATCCTGGCCGAGCTGCGGACCCGGTTCGACCTCACCCCCGCACCCGGGCGGGGCACGGCGCCCGCACAGGAGTGGCTGGCGACTTCCGCCGACCTGCCGTCCGGGCGGATCGGCGTGATTGCCTCGGTCACCGCCCCGTTCTGCGCGGCCTGCGACCGCACCCGGCTGACCGCGGACGGGCAGCTGCGCACCTGCCTGTTCGCCCACACCGAGACCGACCTGCGCACCCCGCTGCGCGAGGGAGCCGATGACGCGGAACTGGCCGCGCTGTGGCAGGCCGCACACCTGGGCAAGGCCGCCGGGCACGGCATCGGCGATCCCGGCTTCCACCAGCCCGCCCGCACCATGA
>JAGQUI010000190.1 GCA_020438595.1 Propionibacteriaceae bacterium
CTTCAGCTTGGTGCCGCTCGGGCTGGCCGGGGTGAAGTCGGCCGGCGCGGCGGCCATCACGACCAGGTCGGCGTCCGGGGCGTGGGCGTCCATCGCGGCAGCGAGGTCGCCGGTCGAGACCACGGGGACGACGCTCACCCCGCCGGGCGGCTCGACCGCCAGGTTCGCCGCGACCAGGGTCACCTCCGCACCCCGCTGGACGGCGGCCCGCGCGAGCGCGACCCCCATCAGGCCGGAGGAGGAGTTGCCCAAGAACCGCACCGGGTCGAGCGCCTCGCGAGTGCCCCCGGCGCTGATCACGACCCGCTGGCCGGCCAGGTCCTGGGCGGCCATCCGGACGGCGGCGTCCGCGTCGGCCAGGCAGGCCAGCGCCGTGGCCTCGATGTCCTCCGGTTCGGGCAGGCGTCCGGGCCCGGAGTCCTCGCCGGTGAGCCGGCCCTCCGCGGGCCGCAGCACGACCACGCCGCGGGCACGCAGCGTGGCCACGTTCGCCTGGGTCGCCGGGTGCAGCCACATCTCGGTGTGCATGGCCGGGGCCATCACGACCGGGCAGCCCGCCGTGAGCAGGACGTTGGTGAGCAGGTCGTCGGCGCGTCCGGACGCGGCCCGGGCGAGCAGGTCGGCGGTGGCGGGTGCCACCACGACGAGGTCGGCCTCCCGGCCGAGGCGGACGTGGGGCACCTCGTGGGCGTCGGCGAACACCGAGGTGTGCACCGGATGGCCGGACAGCGCTGCCCAGGTGGTCTCGCCGACGAAGGTCAGCGCGTTGGCCGTGGGCACCACGCGCACGTCGTGGCCCGCCTCGGTGAACAGGCGCAGCAGCAGGCAGGCCTTGTACGCGGCGATGCCTCCGGACACGCCCAGCACGATCCGGCTCACGGGCGGGCGCTCAGCTCAGGTCGTCGGTGCCGAACGGGTCGAGGGAGAAGTCCGGGTCGGCCTGGGCCTCGGCGCGGGCCGCGGCCTCCGCCTCCGGATCGATCTCGGTGCACTCCAGGACGCCGGCGTTGACCTCGCGCAGCGCGATCGAGAGCGGCTTCTCCTGGATGCCGATGTCCACCAGGGGACCCACGTTCTCGAGCAGGCCCTCGCCGAGCTGGGAGTAGTACGCGTTGATCTGGCGGGCGCGCTTGGCGGCGAACAGCACCAGCCGGTACTTGGAGTCGACCTTGGTGAGCAGGTCGTCGATCGGCGGGTTGGTGATCCCCTCGGGAGTATGAGTGCTCAAATTCAGGCTTCCTGATTCGACAGATCGCGGCGCGCGGACCCGCGCAGCCGTCACAGACCCAACAACTCTACCAACTGCCCCACCGCAGTACCCAAATCGTCGTTCACGACCACGTGGTCGAACTCGTCCGCGACCGCCAGTTCTCCCTCGGCGGTGCGCAGTCGCCGGTCCATCTGCTCCGGCGTCTCGGTGCCGCGGCCGACCAGGCGCTCCCGCAGGGTGGCCCACGAGGGGGGTGCGATGAAGACCGTGCGCACCTCGGGCATGCGCTGTTTCACCTGCCGCGCGCCCTGCACCTCGATCTCGAGGATCACCTTCCGCCCGGCGGCCAGCGCGGCGCGCACCGGGGCCGCGGGCGTCCCGTACCGGTCGGTGCCGTGCACGAGCGCCCACTCCAGCAGCCCGTCGCTCGCGACGAGCTCGTCGAACTCGGCGTCACTGACGAACAGGTAGTGCACACCCTCGACCTCTCCGGGGCGGGGCGCTCGCGTGGTCGCGGACACCGAGACCCACAGTTCGGGGTGGAGCTCGCGGAGGGCCCGGACGACCGTCCCCTTGCCGACCGCGGTAGGACCGGAGATGACTGTTACGTCACCGATCACTGAACTCGGCCTTCAGGCCGGCCACCTGATGGCGACCGAGCCCGCGGATGCGCCGGTTGGGCGCGATGTCGAGCCGCGACATCACCACCCCGGCGCGCTTCTCCCCCACTCGCGGCAGCGCCTTCAACAGGTCCACGACCTTCACATGGGCCAGGACGTCGTCGTCGGCGGCGACTTCGAGGGCCTGGCTCAGGGTGAGCGCGCCGGTGCGCACCTTGCTCTTCAGTTCGGCGCGCCGGCGCCGTGCCTCGGTGGCAGCTGCACGGGCAGCCTCGAGTTGCTCGGTGGTGAGCTGGGGGATCGTCACTGGAGTGCCTTCGTCTGGGGTCGGGGCTTACCTTCGTTTCTCAACCTAGCGCCAGCGAAGCCCGGCGTCACCCGAACTGAAAGGTTCGGCACTAGGAGTTATGTATGGACCTCAGTGCGCGGCGACGGCCAGCAGTTCCGAGACCTTGGCGCGCAGTGCGCCGGCGTCCGGGCCCGCGGAGATCACGCCGCGGCCGACCACGGCCAGCACCTGGTCGACCGCATCGCCGAACAGCCCCGGCAGGTCCTCCATCCGGCCGCCCTGGAAGCCGATTCCTGGCACCAGGATCGAGCCGTTGAAGTCACTGAGGTCGCAGCCCAGGTTGTCGTGGGTGCCCCCGACGACCAGCCCGATCGCCCGCTGCCGGGACGCGTGGTTCACCTCGGTGGCGGCGTCGATGATCGCCTGCGCGACCGAGGCGTCGGTGGTCAGGGCGAGCTGCACCTGGCTGCCCTCGGGGTTCGACGTCCGGGCCAGCACGTAGACGCCGCGCTCGTAGCGGTGGGCCCGCTCGAAGGCGGGTGCCAGCGAGCCGAAGCCGAGGTAGGGCGACAGCGTGATGGCGTCCGCGGCAAGCGGCGACCCGTCGGCCAGGTAGGCGTCCGCGTACGCCTCCATGGTGGAGCCGATGTCACCCCGCTTCACGTCCAGGATGGAGACCGCGCCGGTGCCACGGATGTCGGCCAGGACGCGCTCGAGGGCTGCGACGCCTGCGGAGCCGTAGGCCTCGAAGAAGGCCGACTGCGGCTTGAACGCCGCGACCCGGTCACCGAGCGCCTCCACCAGCGTGCGCGCGCAGGTCTCGGCGCCTGCGGCCGAGGCCTCCAGCCCCCAGGACTTGAGCAGGGAAGGGTGCGGGTCGACCCCCACGCAGAGCGGGCCGCGCTCGGCGACCACCTCCCGAAGCCGTCGCCAGTAGGTGGTCACGGTCCCTTCCCTCCCAGGTCGATGGCGTTGATGGCCGCCGGAAGCCCCGGACCGCCATAGATGAAGCCAGTGTAAAGCTGGACGAGGCTCGCGCCGAGGTCGAACAGCGCCATCGCGTCCGCCGCGGTCATGATTCCGCCCACCCCCATCACGGGCAGGTCGGTGTGTGCGACCACGTACCCCACGACCTCGCGGGCCCGTGCGGTCAGCGGGGCACCGGACAGCCCGCCCGCCTCCGCGGCGCGCGGCCGGTCGGCTGCGGCGAGGCCGTCGCGGGCCAGCGTGGTGTTCGTCGCGACCAGTCCGGCGGCGCCGTGGTCGGCGCAGGTCGCGAGCACCTCGTCCAGCTGGGCCCAGGTCAGGTCGGGCGCGACCTTCACGAAGACGGGTACCGGCAGGCCCTTCGTGACGCCGCTCGTGCCTCGCGGCTCCTCAGGGACCGTGATGGCGGCTTCGGCGACCAGGGCCCCGACCAGTCCGGCGAGCGCGCCGCCGTCCTGCAGGCTGCGCAGGCCTGGCGTGTTCGGGCTGGACACGTTCACCGCGATGTAGTCGGCGTGCGGGGCGAGCAGCCGGAACGAGGTCAGGTAGTCGTCCACCGCCTCCTCCAGCGGCACCACCTTCGTCTTGCCGAGGGAGATCCCCACCGGGATCCCGGCGGCACCGTTGCCGCGGTACACGTTCCGGGCCGCGAGGGTCGCGGCGACCGCCTCCGCGCCGGGGTTGTTGAACCCCATCCGGTTGACCAGTGCCTTCGAGTCGCGCAGCCGGAACACGCGCGGACGGTCGTTGCCGGGCTGGGCGCGCCCGGTGACGGTGCCGAGTTCGGCGAAGCCGAAGCCGAGCCCCTGCCAGGCCAGGACCGCGGACGCGTCCTTGTCCAGGCCGGCCGCCAGCCCGACCCGGGAGGGGAACCGGACGCCCGCCACGGTGGCCGGCCGGCCCGTGCTCCCGGCCAGCAGCCCGGTCAGCGCCCGCACCGGGGCCGCAGAGCCGACGCCGGCCAGCAGGTGGATCAGGTCCTCGTGGATGCCCTCCGGGTCGCCACCATGGGCCCGGAACAGCACCGGCCGGACCAGGCGGGCGTAGCCCGCGTCCAGCAGGCCGGCGGGCAGCCCCATCAGGCGAGCGAGGCCAGCTCGGCGCGGACCTCGGCGCTCCACTCCTGCAACGAGCGGACGCCGACCGCGCCGCGGCGCAGCGCCTCGATCCCCTGCACACAGGCGGACAGCCCCTGCAGGGTGGTCACGCACGGGACGTCCGCGAGAATGGCGGCCGAGCGGATCTCCCAGCCGTCCCGGCGCGGGTTGCCGTCCTTGGAAGCGCCCTGGGGGGTGTTGAAGATCAGGTCCACCTCGCCGTCCAGGATGGCCTGCACCACGGTCTTCTCCCCGTTCGGCCCGGGCCCCTGCGACGCCTTCCGGATCACGGTCACGTCCACGTCCTGGCGGCGCAGCACCTGCGCGGTGCCCTCGGTGGCGATCACGGTGAAGCCGAGGTCGGCCAGCCGCTTCACCGGGAAGATCGCGTGCCGCTTGTCCCGGTTCGCGATCGAGACGAACACCGTCCCCTTCGTCGGCACGGCGCCGAACGACGCAGCCTGGCTCTTCGCGAACGCGGTGCCGAACCCGATGTCGAGCCCCATCACCTCGCCGGTCGACTTCATCTCCGGCCCGAGCAGGGTGTCCACCCAGGAGCCGTCGGCGGTGCGGAACCGGTTGAACGGCATCACCGCCTCCTTCACCGCGATCGGGGCCGTGGTGAGCGTGGTCGTGCCGTCGAAGCCGTCCGCGCGCAGCAGCCCCTCCGCCCGCAGGTCGGCGATCGTCGCACCCATCGAGATCCGGGTCGCGGCCTTCGCCAGCTGGGTGTCGGTGGCCTTCGAGACGAACGGGACGGTGCGGGACGCCCGCGGGTTCGCCTCCAGCACGTACAGCACGTCGCCGAGCAGCGCGTACTGGATGTTCAGCAGACCGCGCACCCCGACGCCCCGGGCGATCGCAGCGGTGGCATGCCGGATCTGCTCGATCACCTCGCTGCCGAGCGTGATCGAGGGCAGTGAGCAGGCCGAGTCGCCGGAGTGGATGCCGGCCTCCTCGATGTGCTCCATCACACCTCCGAGGTAGAGGTCGGTGCCGTCGAAGAGCGCGTCCACGTCGATCTCGATCGCGTCGTCGAGGAACCGGTCGACCAGCACCGGGCGCGACGGTGTGATGTCGGTGGCCCGGTCGATGTAGGAGACCAGCGAGTTGTCGTCGTAGACGATCTCCATGCCGCGCCCGCCCAGCACGTAGGAGGGCCGGACCAGGACCGGGTAGCCGATCTCGTGCGCGATCTCCAGCGCCTGCGCCGCGGACTCGGCCATGCCGTATGCGGGCGCGGTCAGGCCCGCTTCGGCGAGCACGTTGCCGAAAGCGCCCCGCTCCTCGGCGAGGTTGATCGCCTCCGGCGAGGTGCCCACGATCGGCACGCCCGCGTCCTTCAGGTCCTGGGCCAGCTTGAGCGGGGTCTGCCCGCCCAGCTGGACGATCACCCCGGCCACCGGTCCGGCGAGGGTCTCCGCGTGCACGACCTCCAGCACGTCCTCCAGCGTGAGCGGCTCGAAGTAGAGCCGATCGGAGGTGTCGTAGTCGGTGGAGACGGTCTCGGGGTTGCAGTTCACCATCACGGCCTCGTAGCCGGCCTCCCGCAGCGCCATCGCGGCGTGCACGCAGGAGTAGTCGAACTCGATGCCCTGCCCGATCCGGTTGGGTCCGCTGCCGAGGATCAGCACCGCGGGCTTCGTCCGCGGCGCCACCTCGGTCTCCTCGTCGTAGGACGAGTAGTGGTACGGCGTCCGGGCGGCGAACTC
>JAGQUI010000191.1 GCA_020438595.1 Propionibacteriaceae bacterium
GAACGTCGTCAGTTCCTTCTCGGTGACAGCGAAGCCGGCGGCGTACAGCAGCGACGTGTCCTTGAGCAGCATCACGAACTCGTTGGTCATCGGCGGGATCACGATGCGCATCGCCTGCGGCAGCACCACCCAGAACATGGTCTTGCCCGAACTCATGCCGAGCGAGCGCGCCGCCTCGGTCTGGCCCGGCGAGACGGCCTGGATGCCGGCCCGCACGATCTCGGCCGCGTACGCACCGGTCACGATGGTCAGCGCGAGGATGCCCGCGCCAGGGCCGCCGCCGGGGATCCGGAACCCGAACGCGATCGGGATCACGTAGGCGGCGGTGAAGATCGTCAGCAGCGCCGGGATGCCGCGGAAGAGTTCGATGAACGCGGACGCCGCCCAGCCCAGCGGCCCGCCCGCGAGCTTCAGCACCGCGAGCAGCACGGCCAGCAGGGAGCCCAGGATGAAGCTCGAGATCGTGTAGATCAGGGTGTTCTTGAGCGCGACCGTGATGATCGCCGGCCACATCTGCTTCGCGACCGTCGGGTTGAAGAACACCTTCTGGATCTCTTGCCAGTCGGCGAAGCTGGCCGCGAGGACCAGGACGAGGATCCCGACGGCATAGGACGTGACCCTGCCGAGCCGCGCCCGGACGGTCGGTTTCAGGTAGGGCAGGACGCTCACGGGGCCTCCCGGGTTCAATGCGAATCGGGTGGGCCGGGACGATGCCCGACCCACCCGATCAGCTCAGCCGAAGTACTTCTTGTAGATCGTGTCGTACGTGCCGTCGGCGCGCAGTGCCGCCAGCTGCTCGTTCACCGCGGCGAGGAGTTCCGGCTTCTTGCCCTTGGCGAGGGCGAAGCCGTACTGCTCGTTGGTGTTGTAGGTCTCGACGATCTTGTAGCCCGGGTCGTCGACCTCGTGCTGGTGGTTGACCGGCTGGTCCTGCAGGAGCGCGTCCACCTGGCCGGCCTGCAGCGCGATCCACATCTTGCCGTCGTCGGCGAAGTCGACGATCGTCGCGCCCGACGGGGCGTTCTCGTTGGCGTAGGACTTGCCGGTGCTGCCCTTCTGCACGCCGATCTTCTTGCCGTCGGTGCCGGCGAGGTTGGCGATGCCGGAATCGGCCTTCACCAGCAGCGACTGCAGCGAGTCGTAGTACGCGTCGGCGAAGTCGAGGTTCTGCTTGCGCTCGTCGGTGATCGTCATCGCGGACGCCGCCATGTCGCAGGTGTTCGCCTCGAGCGCGGTGCCGGACTGCAGCGCGTCGAAGTTGGTCACGACCACGGTGAGGGTGAGGCCGAGCTTCTGCGCGATGGCGTCGACGAGTTCGATGTCGAAGCCGGTGTAGCCGCTCGCGGTGGTCGCGTCCTCGTACTCGAAGGGCTTGTACGGGATGTCGGAGCAGATGGTCAGCGTGCCGGCCGTGACCAGGCCGTAGTCGGCGGCCGGGGCGGACGCCGCCTCGGACGCCGCAGTGCTGGCCGGGGTCGCCGGGGTGCTGGTACACGCGCTGAGCGTGAGGGCGAAGGCGGCCACCGTTGCCGCCAGGGTCAGTGTCTTCTTGACGAGCATGTCGTGGAACTACTTTCTCGAAAGCGGACATTTCCCCCGGGGGTGCGGAACGTCTGGCGACGTTACCGCTCCCATGTGAAGGTGGCGTTACAGTACCGCCTCCGTTCCGGGGCTCAGATCACGATTTCACTACGACTTCCCCCGCAGGACGGCGGCAAGAGTGGCCGCCAGGCCTCCCCGATCGGCGACCACGACGTCGTCGAGGCCGAGCCAGTCGGCCATCCGGCGCAGTTCGGCGGCCAGCCGGACGGCGGTCTCGGCCTCGGGCGCGCCGTCCTCCAGCCAGGCCGACTGCACCCGCAGCGCGCCCGCCTTCCGGTCGGCCTTCAGGTCGACCCGCGCGGCGATGGTGTCGTCCATCACGAACAGGTACACGTAGTAGCCGTGCACCCGGTCGGCCTTCGGGGTGTAGAGCCCGATCCGGTAGTGCGTGCCGAACGTCTCCAGCAGGCGGGCGCGGTCGAACACGAGCGTGTCGAACGGGGCGACCAGCGCCTGCCCGGCCACCTTCCGCGGACGTGCGGCCGCCGTCCACAGGTAGGCCGGTGACGTCCACCCCTGCACGGTGACCGGTTCCACCTCGCCGGTGGCGACCAGCGCGTCGAGCGCCGCCCGGGTCCGGGCCCGGTCGGTGTAGAAGTACTCTGCCAGCCACGGCTCGGTGAACACCCCCAGCGCCGCGGCGGCGCGCCGGGCCAGGGTCAGCCGGGCCTCGTCCTCACTCGGGGTGGGTGCGTCGAACACCGGCTTCGGCAGCACCCGCTCCGGCAGGTCGTAACGCCTCTCGAACTGGATGTTGCGGCCCGCACTGGTGAGTTCACCGGTGTAGAACAGCCACTCGCAGGCGTGCTTCACCGCCGACCAGTTCCACCAGCTGCCCGGGGTGCGCTCCTCGTCGTGTTCCACCTGCCGCGCGGTCAGCGGTCCGCGCTCGGCCACCTGCCGGTACACCTTCTCGACCAGGCCGGGGTGCTCGGCGAGCAGCTTCTGGCTCCAGCTGTCGCGGCGCTCGCGGTGACCCTCGGCACGCCAGCGCAGCGCCGGCTGCAGGTTCACGTCGATCAGGCACGCCGCGTGGCCCCAGAACTCGTAGACCCGTCGCGGCGCGGCGTTGCCCGCGCGGTCGAGCAGCGTCCGGTCGTAGGGCCCGAGCCGGGCGAACAGCGGCACGTAGTGGGCACGGACGCACACGTTGACCGAGTCGATCTGGAACTGGCCGACCCGGTTCAGCACCTGCTGCAGCTGGCGCATCGTGGCCGCGGTCTCCGGCCGGCGCCCGAACCCCTGCGCGGCGAGCATGGTGCGGCGGGCCTGGGCGGCGGTCAGGGATGCGGTCACGGCGGGAGCCTAACGCCCGCCACCGACAGGCCCGGTCCGGGCGCCTACGGGACGTTCCTCGCCCGGAGGACCGTCGCCACGACCATCCCGATCGCCACGATGCTCAGCACGAGGGCGAGCAGTGCATTGCGGAAGCCGCCGCTGCCGATCACCCGGAAGATCATGAACCCGGCCAGCACGACGGAGGCGAGGGTGGCCCGCGCCAGGGTGCGGTTGAGCGCCGAGGTGCTCCGGGACGGTGCCGGCTGGTTCCCGGGAGCCGGAACGGGCGGCGGCGGCGCCGGAGCACTCGCCGGGTACCGCGCCGGGGTGCGCGGCTGCTGCGGGGACGGCGTCCGGACCGGGCGGGTCGGGACGGACACGTCGCGGTCGGGCGAGGGGGCGGCCCTCGGCAACTCGGAGGGTGCGGGCGGGGACGACTGCGTCCACTCCGCGGGGGCATCCCACACCGGCTGCGGGGCGGAGTCCGGGGCCCAACCGAGGAAGTCGTGCTCCGGGGTGGTCACCCCGCCATGCTCGCACACCGGCCGCGTCCGGACATGCGAAGAGACCCGCACGTGGCGGGTCTCTCTGCGGTGTGGTTCAGCGGGTGACGCGACCGGCCTTGATGCAGGACGTGCACACGTTGAGGCGCTTCGGCGTGCCGTTCACGACCGCACGCACCCGCTGGATGTTCGGGTTCCAGCGCCGGTTGGTCTTCTTCTTCGACCAGGGCACGTTGTGCCCGAAGCCGGGACCCTTGGCGCAGATGTCACAGACGGCAGCCACCGGAGTACTCCTTGTTGTCTAGCGAAATCGCGCGGACGGGCGCGCGTAGGCATTGGCCCCTCAACGGGGACCTGCCTACGATACCCGACCCGGGCGATCCGGTGCCAATCGACCCGATCGGGAAGGCCCTCGCACCGTGCGGTGCGTTCCCGGTCCGGTCGCGTCCGGATCTGCCACAGTTGTGGCCGAGGGCTGAACAGCCGCGCGCATCAACGGATCGGGAGTGGCTGTGACCGGAACACGCAGGATCGGGATCGCCAGCATGGGCGGCACCATCGTCATGCAGCAGGGCAAGGACGAGGGCCTGGTCCCGACGCTGGACCCTGCCGACCTGGTCTCCGGGGTACCGGAACTCCGCGGCCTGGTCAGCGTGACGGTCGAGACCATCTCGAAGGTGGGCTCACCGTCGATCCGGTTCGCCGACGTGGTCCGAGCCTTCGGATGGGCCCGGCGCGCGGTCGACGACGGCGCCGTCGGCGTGGTGGTCACCCACGGCACCGACACCCTCGAGGAGACCGCCTTCCTGCTGGACCTCTGGTGGGACCGCCCGGCCCCGCTGGTCGTGACCGGGGCGATGCGCTCGCCCGGGGAGAGCGGCGCCGACGGTCCGGCCAACCTGCTGGCCGCAGTGCTCACCGCCATCGCCGCGGAGTCCCGCGACCGCGGCGTGCTGGTCGTGATGAACGACGAGGTGTTCGCCGCGTCGGCCGTGACCAAGACGCGCAGCTTCGGCGTGGACGCGTTCACCAGCCCGCTGGGCGCTCTCGGCCGGGTCCGTGAACTCCAGGTGGAGTACGCGCTGAACCTGGCGGCCCCGCGTCCGGCTCCCCTGCCGGTGCCGGCGGGATCGGTCTGGGTGCCGATCGTGCCGACACCGCTCGGCGAGGACGAACGCACCCTCGACGCCGTGGTGGGCGCCGGCGCCGACGGGGTCGTCCTCGAGGGCGTGGGTGCGGGGCACGTCCCGGAGTCGACGGTGCCCGCGGTGGTGCGCGCGGTCGGGCGGGTGCCGGTGGTGATGGCGTCCCGGACCCGGCGGGGCCGGACCGGCCGGACGACCTACGCGTATCCCGGCGCGGAGATCGACCTGCTGCAGCGCGGCGTCCTGATGTCGGGGCACCTGAACGCCACCCAGTCGCGGCTGCTGCTCTGGTCACTGCTCGCCTCCGGGATCACGGAGCGCGGACGCATCGAGGCCGAGTTCGCTCGTCGCGGCTGATCCCTCCTGAGGGAGACTCCCTGAGCGTGCCCACCGGTGGGACGCCGGGTCCCGCCGGACAGCGATGCTCTAGCCTGAATGAACGCCTACCGCGTGGTGGAAGGGTGAGATGAGCGTGGGTCTGAAGGGTCGGCACTTCCTCAAGGAGGAGGACTTCACCCCGGCCGAGTGGCGTGGGTTGCTGGACCTGACCGCGGAGTTGAAGGCGGCGCGCAGGGCCGGGACCGAGCAGCAGTCCCTGAGCGGGATGAACCTGGCGCTGATCTTCGAGAAGACCTCGACCCGGACGCGGGCGGCGTTCGAGGTGGCCGCCCACGAGCAGGGCGCGCACGTGACCCAGATGGACGGGAACTCCTCCCAGCTCGGCCACAAGGAGTCGCCGGCCGACACCGCCCGGGTGCTGTCGCGGCTGTTCGACGGGATCGAGTACCGGGGCGCCTGGCAGTCCACGGTGGAGACGATCGCGCGGCACTCCTCCGTCCCGGTCTGGAACGGCCTGACCGACGAGTGGCACCCCACCCAGAGCCTGTGCGACATGTTCACGATGCGTGAGTCCTCGGGCCTGGACGACCACGACATCACCTTCGCCTACGTCGGCGACGCCCGTTTCAACGTGGGCTGCTCGCTCCTGATGGGCGGTGCACTGCTCGGCATGGACGTGCGGCTGGTCGCCCCCACCAAGCTGTTGCCGCCGGATTCGGTGGTGCGCACCGCGCGGGAGATCGCCAAGGAGACCGGGGCGAGGATCACCCTCGCCGAGGACCTCGACGCGGTCCGCGGCTGCCAGTTCATCCACACCGACATCTGGGTGTCGATGGGCGAGCCCGAGAGCGTGTGGACCGAGCGGATCCTGCTCCTGCGCGACTACCAGGTCAACACCGCGCTGCTGGAACGCACCGAGGTGCCCGAGGTGAAGTTCATGCACTGCCTGCCCGCCTACCACAACCGGGAGACCACGGTCGGCGAGGCGATCTACCAGCGCTTCGGGCTGGAGGAGCTCGAGGTCACCGA
>JAGQUI010000192.1 GCA_020438595.1 Propionibacteriaceae bacterium
AGGCGCGAGTGAGTGACTCGGACCGCACCGAGCGGGCGCATCGCCGCGCGGGCGGCCTGAACGAACCGGAAGGCGCGGACTAATGGTCGGACGCGTTCCCGGGCGGGCCGGTCCCGGACGGGCCGGCGAACAGCGTGATCAGCAGGTCGACGCTGCGGTCGGCGACGTCGAGCCGACGGGTGTGGTCCGCGGCGAGGAAGTCCAGCCCGGTCCCGGCAACCGGAAGGCGGCGCCCGGCCCGTTCGTCGTGCGGGTTCAGAGCGCCCGGACGCGGTTGTTGCGTGGCTTGTGCTCCAGTTCGACGAGTCCGAGTTCCTCGAGCAGCGGCGGCAGGTACATGCCGAACCGGCCGCGGTAGCCGTTGCGCTGCCCGTACCAGCCGCCCACCGGGTTGGAGGCTGCGCGTGCCCACGCCTCGACGGTGCCCTCCTTCGCGGGCTTCTGCTCATCGGCCGCGCCGAGTTCCATCCACTCTCGGTGCTCGGCGAGCATCGCGGCGAGGTCGTCGACCGCCCGCAGCAGGTAGGTCAGCCTGGTGGTGCCGACCTGGCAGACCAGCAGCGGCGGGTCCGCCTCCCGGTCGGCATACATCGTGTAGCCGGATGTGCCCGGCGCTGTCGTCAGCTGCCAGGGGTCGTCCTTCGTCCCGGATCCGCTCATGCCCAGATCCTGACACCGACCCGCCCCATCCCGCCACAGGCATCCGAACGCATTCGGGGCGCCCGTTCGTCGCGTTCATCCTCTGCGCAGGCCGGCGATGAGGGTCTGGAGGCCGAACTCGAAGGCCTCGGAAACGTCACCTCCGAGCTGGAAGGCGCCGGCCAGTTCCATCCGCAGGAAGCCGGAGGCCCAGGCGGTGACGGTGCGCGCGGCGTCGAGCGCGTGATCGGGCCCGGCGAGCTCGGCGGCCACCCGCACGACGGGACCTGCGGCGGCGGCGAAGGTGGATGCGTCAGGCGCGGCGTCGTCGGGCAGGGGCGTGAAGAGCAGGTCGAAGCTGTGGGGATCCCGGTGCGCGAAGGTGCGCAGGGTGGTCGCCAGCGAACGGAGGTCCACACCAGGGTCGCCGGTACGGGCGCCCGCGTCGAGCTGTCGCGCAAGGTCGGCGACGACCTCCCCTGCCACGAGCCGGATGAGGGCGGACCTGCCCGGCACGTGCTTGTACAGCGATGGGGCTCGGACGCCCACCGCCTCGCCGACGCGCTGCATGGTCAGACCTGACACCCCGTCCTGGGCGAGGACGGCTCGCCCGGCGGCGATGATCGCCTCGAGGGACGTCCTGGCTGGAGTCGGCATGACACCTCCGTTAGCTATTGACATTAGCCATGATGGCTAACTAGCGTAGTGATCGTACCCGAAGCAGAGGAGACAGTGTGATCGCCACCGCCAATCTTGCCCTCCGGTTCGTTCTCGAACTCGCCGGCCTCGCCGCGCTCGCCTACGCAGCGTTCCAGTCCGTAGACGGCCCCGCCCGGTGGTTGGCCGCCATCGGTGCCCCGATCCTTCTCGGACTCCTCTGGGCGTTCGTCGTCGCGCCCGGCGCCGCGAACCCCATCGCGGCGCCGCTTCGCGAGATCATCGGTTCGATCGCGCTGATCGGGGCAGCAGGGGCGCTGGCCCTCGCCGGTCATCCTCGGCCGGCCGTCGCGTTCGCGGTGCTGATCGTGGCCAACCAGGTTCTGCTCATCGTTCTCCGCGACCACCCCGCCGGGGCGGTGTTCGCCCGGTGAAACTCGCGGACGGGTTGCACCGGATCGGCAATGACATCATTGCCTGCTACGCGGTCGCCGACGACAGCGGGGTCACCCTCGTCGACGCCGGGATCAGGGGGCAGTGGCCGGACCTGCTCTCGGAGTTGACCCTGATGGGACGCGCGCTGTCCGACATCCGGGGCGTCGTGCTCACCCACGGCGACGAGGACCACATCGGTTTCGCGGAGCGCCTCAGCGCCGAACACGGCGTGCCTGTCTGGGTGCACGAGGCGGATGCCGGACGCGCTCGTGGTGAGGGCAAGCCGTCGACCGGGTGGGGCAGGGTCCGGCTCGGACCGCTGCTGAGGTTTCTGTGGTACGCGGCCAGACGAGGTGGCATGCAGACCACCTACCTGAAGGAAGTCCGTACGTTCAGCGACGGCGAGACGCTCGAACTGCCCGGGAGGCCCCGCATCATCGCGTTGCCGGGACACTCGCCCGGAAGCGTCGCCATCCATACGCCCGCGCTCGATGCGCTGTTCGTCGGGGACGCGCTGACCACCCGCAACGTCCTCACCGGCCGGGAGGGACCCGGCCCGGCGCCCTTCACCGACCAGCCGGCGCAGGCCGCTGCGTCCCTGACGCGCCTCGACGACGTCGAAGCCCGCTGGGTACTCCCCGGCCACGGCACCCCGTGGAACCTCGGCGTCCCGGAGGCCGTCCGCCAATTCCGATCAAGCGTCCAAGGCGTCTAGGACGACGAAGGCGCCGGGGTCACCTTGCCGACCGCAGATGCGCCCGGCCACCACGGCAGTGGCCCCGGGGGGCGATTCGAAACGCCGGTCCGGGGCGTCTACCCGGCGGAGAATGGCGGGGTGGATGACCAGCGGCGCGTGTGGGTCCGGCAGCTCCTCGAGTTCCCGGCCGGGCACCCGTATGCGAAGTTCACCGGGGCGCACTGGCGGCTGGTCGAGCTCGCTGATCTCGGCACGGATCTCGCCGCGGACCTTGTGGAGCCCCGCGTGGAGGCGGTGCTGGGCTGGCTCGCCGAGGCACCGCACGCCCGGGTCATCGCGGCCGTCCGGTCCGGGTCACGGCCCCGGCTGCACGCGTCGATTCCCGGGAACGGCGTGTACGCGTGTACCCGGCTCGGCTTCGGGCTTGATCCCCGGGTGGAGTCGCTGGTCGAGGTGCTGCTCGCGGCGCAGTGGCCGGACGGCGGCTGGAACTGCGACCGGCATCCGGAGGTGAGCCACGCCTCGTTCCACGAGACCGTGACCCCGGCGATCGGTCTGGCTGTTTTCGGGCAGGCCGTGGGCAGCGCAGACGCTCTCGCTGCGGCACGGCGGGCGGCCGAGTTGCTGCTGGAGCACGGCCTCTTCCGCAGGCGGTCCACCGGCGCGGTGGTCCACCCCTCGTGGATCCAACTCCACTATCCACCGTACTGGCACTACGACGTCCTGCAGGGCCTTCGACTGCTCCTCCTGCTCGGACTGCTGGGCGACGAGCGGGCGTCCGAAGGCCTGGACGTGCTCGAGTCCCGCCGCACCACTGACGGCGGTTTCGCCGGTCGAACCTGGGCCTCGAACTCTCAGCCGGCCGCGGTCGACTACGGCCGGGGAATGTCGAACGCGATGCTCCGCGAGCGGGCCCAGCGCATCCTCGATGCAGCGGGCCGTTCCGCTGCCCGCTGAGGAAGCGCTGTCAGCGCCGATCCCGGGCGAGTGCGACAGGTGGCGGTACCAGTGGGTGGAGTGCCACGCTGAATCGTGGCTTCCAGCAACGACACCTACGCCCGCATGTTCCGGCGGCATGCGCATCCGTTCAGTGCCTGGTCGAGGCTGTTGAGCGCGCCGCTGCTGTTGGTTCCGTTGTGGACGCGGCGCTGGTGGCTGTATGTGCCCATCGGCGTCTGGTTGGCGGTCAACCCGGTGATCACCCCGCCGGCTCGGGACCTGTCGTCGTTCGCGACCCGGGCGATCCTGGGCGAGGAGTCCTGGTCCCGGGACCCGGCGTCGGAGCCGGGTGTGCTGGTCCTTTCGGGCATGGCGAGTGCGTCGCTGGTGGCTGCCATGGTGTCGGCCCATCAGCACAGAAGGGCCCGCGCGGTCACGTCCACAGTTGCGTTCATGACGCTCACCCTGTGGGAGTGGAAGCTGTGGGCGGATCGCTACACACGGGAAGCGCGTGGCCACGCCGCGTGACGTTGAGCCGCCCCCGGAGGGCATCCTCGCGCACCGTATGCGCGCGATGCCGAGGGTCATGGGCTCAGGTCGTCTGGAAGAGGTAGGCGAACGCGGGGCGGGTGTGGTGATGCCGCGTCCGCTGGATCGGATCCGGTCGGGGTGGGCTGTCTCGGGCCGCCTGGGGATGAGGCGGTTGGTGTTCACGCGGTAGTGGCCGTCGCGGTGGTGCGCGACTGCGACGAGCCGCCGGCCTGCCCACTGCTCAGGCCTGATCGGCCGGCTCCACCGACGCGTGCAGGTCGGCATCGGCAACGGTCCCGGCGTCGGCCCAGCCACGCCGGATCAGCTGGCGGAGGACGTCCAGGTCCACGTCTTCGAGCTTGTTGAGGTACAGGCATCCCTTCCCGAGGCGGTGCTTGCCGAGCTGCGCCAGCAGGTCATCGTTGCTGCCGTAGAGGGTCAGCCCGTACAGCGTCAGGGCCGCCTTTCGAGGGCTGAACCCCACCCGGCACATCTCGCCGGCGTGGCCGGTGGCGTAGGTGTAGTGGACGTGCCCGAATCCGACGATCGAGGGCCCCCACATCCGAGGCTCGGTCCCGGTCTCGCCACGGAAGATGTCGAGAAGTTCCATGCCCTGGGCCCGGCGCCGGGCCGGTTCCACCGAACCCAGGAACTCCAACACCGACTGCGTGGTCGGGCGGGTCTTCAGCTCATGCGCCATGCCGGACACGGTACGCCAGGTACCGCCTGACAACCTGCCGATGCCCGGCCCGACGCCGTCAGCATGGGGGCTGCTGCGCCAACCAGGGGTGGAGCGAGCGGCCCGGCGGGCACCGCCTGCTGTACACCCAGACCGGCTCGCTGGTCACCGAGCGCTCCGTCGGCGGCGCGCAGTACGGACGCTTCCTCGTCGACGTCTACGAGGAATGGATCCGGCGCGACGTCGGCACCGTCTTCGTCCAGCTCTTCGACGTCACCCTGCAGGCGTACTTCGGCCAGTACTCGCTGTGCATCCACGCCCCGACGTGTGGCACCGCCCTCGCCCTGGAGCACAACGGCGACCTCTACTCCTGCGACCACTACGTCGAACCCGACTACCTGCTCGGCAACATCAACCAGACCCACATGCTCGACCTCGTCGCCTCGCCCCGGCAACGCGCCTTCGGGCAGAACAAGCGCGACAGCCTGACCGGCCAGTGCCGCTCGTGCGACGTCCTGGCGCTGTGCAACGGCGGCTGCCCCAAGGACCGCTTCGTCGACTCGCGCGACGGCGAGCCGGGCCAGAACTACCTCTGCGAGGCGCTGTACGACTTCTACACCCACACCCGGCCCACCATGATCCAGATGGCCCGACTCATCCAGCAGGGCCGCTACGCCGACGAAGTGATGACCCGGATCGCCCACGACGCGGGAGATGCGGACGCTCCCTGACCCGGCGCGCTCGGCATCGGGCCCGCGGGGAGGCGCGTCAGCGCCCCTGCGCGGGTGGGGCGAGTCGCAGGAGCCGGCCGCCGGGGGTGTCCTCCAGCAGCCAGATGCTGCCGTCGGGCGCCTGCTCGACCTCCCGGATCCGCTGCCCCATCGGCCACGTGTCGCCTTCGGCGGCGGTGGTCCCGGACAGGTCCACCCGGACCAGTGCCTCGCCGGAGAGCGCGCCGATGAACGCGTCGCCCTGCCACTGCGGGAAGGCGTCGCCGGTGTAGATGATCAGGCTGCCGGGGGAGATGCTCGGGTTCCAGAACACGGCGGGTGGCGCGAACCCGTCCCCGTCGCGGTGGTCGGGGATGTCGGCGCCGCCGTAGTGGGAACCGTTGGACGCCAGCGGCCAGCCGTAGTTGCTGCCCGCCTCGACCAGGTTCAGCTCGTCGCCGCCCTGCGGACCCATCTCGGTCGACCACAGGTTGCCGGCGGCGTCGAAGGCCAGCCCGAGCGGGTTGCGGTGGCCGAGCGACCACACCTCGGCGGTCACGCCGCCCCGGTCGGCCCAGGGGTTGCCGGCCGCCGGTGACCCGTCCGG
>JAGQUI010000193.1 GCA_020438595.1 Propionibacteriaceae bacterium
CCGGGCCGCCGCCGCCACGGCCAGGAAAGGCAACGACATACCCATGAGCTCAGTGCAGAGCCCGACGATCGGGCGTCCAGGCTTCGCGAAGATGTTGCTCGCGTCCCCCATCCTCGGCCCGGTGGCCGCCCTGCTGCTGGCCACCGTGTTCTTCTCGGTGATGAGCCCTCGCTTCCTCACCGGCACCACGTTCTCGCTGATCCTGCAGCAGGTGATGGTGGTCGGCGTGCTGGCGATCGGGCAGACCCTGGTCATCATCACCACCGGGATCGACCTGTCCTGCGGCATGCTGATGGCGTTCTCCGGCGTGCTGATGGCCAGCTTCGCGGCCCAGAAGGACATGAACCCGTTCCTCGCGATCCTGCTCGGCATCGCCGTCGCGGCGCTGTTCGGCCTGCTCAACGGCGGCTTGGTCACCGGGGTCGGGCTGCCGGCGTTCATCGTGACGCTGGGCACGATGAACATCGCCTACGCGCTCACCCGGATCTACACCACCTCGACGATCACCGGGCTGCCCGACCAGCTCACCTTCTTCGGCCAGACGTTCAACGTGGCCGGCACGGACATCGCCACCGGGACGGTGCTGATGATCGTCCTCTACGTGATCACCTGGTTCGTGATGAAGTACACCGCCCCCGGTCGCTCCGTCTACGCGGTGGGCGACAACATCGAGGCCGCGCGACTGGCCGGCATCAACACCCGGCGCGTGCTGCTCGGCGTGTACACGATGGCGGGCGTCGCCTACGGCATCGCGGCACTGCTCCAGGTCGCCCGCACCGGCGTGGGCGATCCCCAGGCGGGGCAGACCTCGAACCTGGACAGCATCACCGCGGTCGTGCTCGGCGGCACCAGCCTCTTCGGCGGCCGCGGCAGCATCATGGGCACCCTCGTCGGCGTCCTGATCGTGGGCGTGTTCCGCACCGGGCTGCAGTTGATGGGCGTGGACTCCACCTACCAGGTGCTGATCACCGGCGCCCTGGTCATCGCCGCCGTGTCGGTCGACCAGCTGACCCACCGCAAGTGAGGTGCCGTGATGAGTGAACAGGCCACCGGGCGGGTGCTGCTCGAGATGCGCGACATCGGCAAGTCGTTCCCCGGCGTGAAGGCGCTGGAGGGCGTCAGCCTTTCCGTCCGCGAGGGCCAGGTGCACGCGCTGCTCGGCGAGAACGGCGCGGGCAAGTCGACGCTGATCAAGATCCTCTCCGGGGCGTACACCCGCGACGAGGGCGAGATCCACTTCGACGGGAAGCGGGTCGACATCCGCACTCCCGCGGACGCCGAACGCCTCGGCATCTCGACGATCTACCAGGAGTTCAACCTCACGCCGAACATGACCATCGGCGAGAACATCTTCCTCGGCCACCTGCCGACGCGGGCCGGGCGGATCGACTGGGGCACCGTGCGCACCCGCTCGCGGGAGCTGCTGGACAGCCTGGACGTCGACCTCGACGTCGACTCCATGACCGGGTCTCTGTCGGTGGCCCAGCAGCAGATGGTCGAGATCGCGAAGGCGCTGAACCGGAACACCCGGATCCTGATCATGGACGAGCCGTCCGCGGTGCTCAGCGAGAAGGACATCGAGAACCTGTTCGCCGTCGTCCGGCGGTTGCAGGCGTCCGGGATCGGGATCGTCTACATCTCGCACCGGCTGAAGGAGATCTTCGAGCTCGCCGACGAGGTCACCGTGCTCAAGGACGGTCGCTACATCGACACCAGGCACGTCGCGGACGTGGGCATGGACGACCTGGTCAAGCTGATGATCGGCCGCGACCTGGAGGACGTCTACCCGCGGCGGAAGGCCGAGCCCGGTGAGGTCGTGCTGGAGGCCAGCCACCTGGCGCAGGCGCACCTGGCGAAGGACGTGTCGTTCACGCTGCGGGCCGGGGAGATCGTCGGCTTCGCGGGCATCACCGGCTCCGGTCGCACCGAGGTGGCGCGGGTGGTGTTCGGGGCCGACCGGGCCACGGCGGGCGAGATGACGCTGTTCGGCCGTCCGTACCGGCCGAGGTCGCCGCGGGACGCGATCAACCACGGCGTGGCGCTCGTCACCGAGGACCGCAAGCGGCAGGGGCTGCTGCTGAAGCTGCAGGTGTACTTCAACACCACCGTTGCGGGCCTGGACCGGCTGACGTCGTTCGGCGTGCTGCGGCTGAAGGACGAGCAGACGCTCGTGCGCACCTGGTTCGAGAACCTGCGGATCAAGACCCCCTCGCCGCAGTTCATGGTGGTGAACATGAGCGGCGGCAACCAGCAGAAGGTCGTGCTGGCGCGGTGGTTGAGCCTCGGCATCAAGGTGTTCATCATGGACGAGCCGACCCGCGGCATCGACGTGGGCAGCAAGGCCGAGATCTACCAGATCATGTCCGACCTGGCCGACCAGGGGGTGGCCATCATCATGATCTCGTCCGAACTGCCCGAGGTGCTCGGGATGAGCGACCGGGTGATGGTGATGCGGGAAGGACGGGTCGTGAAGGAACTCAGCCGCGCCGATGCCTCCGAGGAGGTCGTGATGCAGTACGCGGTGGGCCACGAGGATGCGGTCGCAGGGTGAGCTCCGAGCCGCTGCCGGTGGACGTGCCGGCGCTGGCCGGCAGGCTCAGGGCCCGCGCGTCCGCGGCGCCCCGGGTGGTCGTGGGGCTGTGCGGGGCGCCCGGCGCGGGCAAGTCGACGCTGGCCGGCCAGCTGGCCGACGAGCTGAACTCCGACATTCCGGGCACTGCCGTGGTGGTGCCGATGGACGGGTTCCACCTGGCCGCGTCCGTGATCGCGACCGACGACCGGGCCACCCGGCGCGGCGCCCCGGACACGTTCGACCCGGACGGCTACGCCGCGCTCCTGCGCCGGCTGAGGCGCAACCGCGAGGCCGTGGTCTACGCCCCGGAGTACCGCCGCGAGATCGAGGACCCGGTCGCGGGGGCGATCGCCGTGCCACACGCGTGCCCGGTGGTGGTCACGGAGGGCAACTACCTGCTGCACCCCGATCCGGCCTGGCGGCGGGTGCGCGACCAGCTGGACGAGGTGTGGTTCGTCGAGGCGCCCAGCGAGGGACTGCGGGTGACTCGCCTGATCGAGCGGCACGAGCACTTCGGCAAGTCGCCGGAGCACGCGCGGCGGCACGTGTTCGGCTCCGACGAGCGCAACGCCGCCCAGATCACCGGCCACAAGGGCTCCGCCGACCTGGTCCTGCGCTGGCCCGGCTGGTAGCGCGTCCTCACCAGCTCCCGCCGCCTCCTCCGCCGCCACCGCCCGAGAAACCGCCGCCGTGGGAACCGCCGCCCGACCAGCCGCCCCCACCCGACGACCAGCCGGACCGTCCGCCGCCGCTCCCGGTGGACGCCGAGCGGAGGAAGTCGCCCACACCGTCCCCGAACGCAGTCCCCCAGTCGCCGAGCACGCTCCCCATCGTTCCTCGCGAGGTGTGGTCGTAGTAGCTGTAGCGGCGCAGGTCGGAGGAGTACGGCTCGGACGTCCAGCCCAGCCGCTCCCAGGTGATGCCGGTGCCGGTCGGAAGCCAGTCGAAGCGGATGTCGGGCTCCAGGTCGGTGCCGACCGCCTGCTGCCAGGAGTCCTCGACGCCCAGGGCGATCGCGTAGGGCAGGAGCTTCTCGAAGATCGGCACCAGGTTCTCGCTGCCGCGGCGCTCGCTGGTCTCGGCGCCCTGCACCGCGCGCATCCGTGCGGCCTCCGAGGTGGCCAGGAACAGGCGCAGCCCGTTGAGTAAGCGATAGGCCCGCTTGCCCTCGTCCGTCAGTGACTGCCAGCGCATCAGCAGGCCGTAGCCCACGGCCAGGCTGACAATCGCGAGCCCGGCGGCCGGCAGCCACCACGGCGCGGGGACCGCGTTGCCCAGGCCGGTGCCGACGATCAGCGACGGGACCAGCGCGGTCGCCCAGATCAGGCCCACCGACCAGCTGCGCACGTCCGGGAAGTCGATCAGCCCGAGCCGCGGAGCCAGGTCGAGCAGGTCGTGGGTGGTGCGGTAGCCGATGTCGTCAAGGGCTGCCCTGACGTCGACGCGGGTGTCGGGCCCCCGGCCGGGGAAGATCGTGGCGAGCGCGGTCTGCGACGACTCCTGCCACTCGTCGGGCCAGGACACCAGGGTGGCGGTGAGGGGCTCGGGCGTCCCACCGCCACCGGTGAGGCGGACGTGCCCCTCGCTGGCCGCACGCATCAGCTCCGCCAGCAGGCCACGTCCCGGGGCGCCGACCAGGGCGGCTGCGACGATCGGTGGCAGGTCGGGGTCCGGAGCGAACTGCACGACGCCGGGGTCGAGCCCCATCGCCCTGCGGCCGCGGGTCGCGGCACTGACCAACGCCACCAGCACAGCCAGCGCCAGGCCACCGGCGAGACCCCAGCCGAGGATCAGCGACGTGCGGACGTTCTCCGCCATCGGGGGTGGTGCGACGGTTCCGGCGACGAAGCCCACCGCCAGCGTCTGGGTCTGGTTCGCCGCCACCCCCACCCCGGACGTCGCGAACCTGACGTTGCCCCCGGCGAGGTCCGACCAGGTGATGCCGCAGCGGTTCACGGCCCCGTACTCGCCGTAGTAGCAGGCCGACGCGCCGGTGAGCGCGGGCGCCAGGCTTCCTTCGACCGTGAGCGACGCCGACACCCGTCCCATCCGTACGCCCCAGAGGACGCCGTTGACGTTCCAGTAGAACTCCTGGTGGTCGCCGAAGTCCTGGATGACGTCGCGGTAGACGTAGTGGATCACGTAGGTGTTCGCGTCGGAGACGGTGCGGTAGGCGCGCTGCCGATCCGGATGGTGATCGCGTTCGTGCCATGGCTGACCAGGGTTTGCTCGCGGTCTCCGTTGCGGGTGACCGAGATGTCGGTGACCTCCGTGGAGTAGCCGTTGAAGGTCGTCGGCAGGCTGCGGTAGATGCCGTGCTTGCCCGCGCCGTAGAAGTCGGCGTCGATCGTCTCGGTCACGGCGAGCCGGGTCCGGTCGCCGTCGCGCTGCAGCCGGTAGTCGGCGTGGAAGCCGTTGACGGAGTAGCCGCTGTCTGAGGAGCTGCCGCCGTTCCCGGCGAGGACGAGGGTGGTGATCACCGCGACGACCGCGGCCACCGCGGAGGCGCCGAGGAGCAGGCTGACCGCCCGGCCGGGGGCGAACCAGTGCACGGTGCCGCTCAGTCGGCGGTGCCCGCCACCGCGGCGAGGACGGACGCCTGCGCGTCCCCTGCGCTGGCCGGCAGCAGAGGGATGCCCATCGTGTGCATCACCCGCTGCATGCCCTCGCCCATGTGGTCCACCACGACGGCCTCGATGCCCTGGTCCTTCAGGAACCGGACGATCCGGGCGTGGTGCGAGCCGTGGGTGCCCTCGTCGTGGGAGACGTCCCAGCCCACCTCGTGGATCTGCCAGGCGCGCACCTGCCCGTCCTCGACGTCGGCGACGCCGATCCAGTGGGCCTTGCCCCAGGCGGCGGCGGAGAGCCCTGCCTCGGTGACGGGTGTGGCGATGATCACGGGTGTCCTCCTCGACGAACGGGTGCAGGCACATCGTAGGGCGCGCACATAATGGCCCCATGCGCTATGCACCTCTCGGAAACAGTGGATTGATGGTGTCGGTGGTCGGGGTGGGCTGCAACGCCTTCGGCGCCCGGATCGACGTCGACCAGACGAAGGCCGTGGTCGACGCGGCGATCGAGGCGGGGGTGACGCTGTTCGACACCGCGGACGCCTACGCCGACGGGGCGAGCGAGGAAATGCTCGGACGCGCGCTCGGCGGGCGCCGCGAGGACGTGATCGTCGCCACCAAGTTCGGCATGGGCGAGCACACGAGCGAGCACTTCGGCGCGCACGGCAGCCGCCGGTACGTGCGCCGCGCGTTGTTTTTTAGTGAGACGGGGCCCAGCGAGAACTACACCGATCTGTAC
>JAGQUI010000194.1 GCA_020438595.1 Propionibacteriaceae bacterium
CTCCCCGCGACGGACGAGGGCCGCGGTGGCGGGCGACGAAGCATCCGAGCCGTCTCCCGGCATCCAGGCGGCGTCCGCCCAGTTGCAGGGCGGGCACTGGATCGGCCTGCTCGAACGACTCGCGATCTACGCCTCGATCCTCGCCGGCTTCGGCGAGGGCATCGCGATTGTGCTCGCGATCAAGGGCCTGGCCCGGTATCCCGACCTGAAGGCGACCACGACGGGCGCGGCCGAGCGGTTCATCATCGGCACCTTCTCCAGCGTGCTGTTCGCCGCGGCCTGCGCGGGGCTCGCCCGCTGGCTGGTCGGGCTGTGGTGAGCACCGGTCTCGACCGGGCCTGGGCCGAGCTCCTGCCCGGCCAGGACGCGCTCGGCGCCGAGTTGCTCGCCCGCTGGCGCGAGCCGCACCGCCACTACCACGACACCAGCCACCTCGCCGCCGCGCTCGGCGCGCTGGCCGACGTGGGCGGGGTCGCGCGGACGGAACGACTGGCGATCTGGTTCCATGACGCCGTGTTCACCGGAGCTCACGGGGACGACGAGCGGGCCTCGGCCGCGCTGGCCGGTGACCGGCTGCTCGAGGCCGGTCTCCCCCGCCACGAGGTCGCCGAGGTATCCCGGCTGGTGCTGGTCACCGTGCACCACTCCCCTGCCCCGGAGGATGCCCCCGGCGCCCGGGTGAGCGACGCCGACCTGGCCGTGCTCGGGTCGGCGCGGGACGCCTATGCGGCGTCGGTGTCCGCGTTGCGGGCGGAGGCTGTCGCGATGCCGGAGCCCGCCTGGCGGGAGGCAAGGTTGGCCAGGCTGGCCGAGCTCCTGGCCGCGGAACCGTTGTTCCACACCACCACCGGACAGCGCCGGTGGCTCACCAGGGCCCGGGCCAACCTGGTCGCCGAGCAGCAGGAGTTGCTCGACGCTACTTGACCGCCCCCGCGGTCAGGCCGGAGACGATGTAGCGCTGCAGGAAGAGGAACAGCAGCAGCACCGGCAGCGCCGCGAGCACGGCACCGGCGGCGAACAGCCCCCAGTTGGCGTCCTTCTGCGACGACACCATGCTGTACAGGCCCACCGCCAGCGTCCAGTGCTCCTCGCTCTGCAGCACCACCCGTGCGACCACGAACTCCGCGAACGAGGAGATGAAGCTGAGCAGCGCCACCACGGCGAGGATCGGCACCACCAGCGGCAGGATGATCGTCCAGTAGGTCTGGGCGTGCGTCGCCCCGTCGATCTTCGCCGCCTCGTCGATCTCCTTGGGCACGGAGTTGAAGAAGCCGTACATCAGGAACGTGTTGGCGCCGAGCGCCCCGCCGAAGTAGACCAGGATCAGGGCCAGGCGGGAGTCGAGGCCGAGCACCGGAATCACGTTCCCCAGCGCCAGCAGCAGCAGGAAGATCGCGATGAACGCGAGCACCTGCGGGAACATCTGGATGATCAGCAGGGCGGTCAGGCCGCTCCGGCGCCCGGTGAACCGGAACCGGGAGAAGGCGTATGCCGCGGCCGCGCCCATCACCACCGTGCCGACCGCCGTGATCGCCGAGATCACCAGCGTGTTCGCCATCCAGTACCAGAACTTGGTGTCATTGAGCGCGGCGAAGTTGTCCATCGAAACCGTCGCGAACAGCTGGTTCGAGCCGGTCAGCGTGCCGTCGACGGTCAGTGACGCGGACACGACGTAGACGATCGGGAACGCCGCATACACCACGGCGAGCACGCCGATCAGGTGCCGCCAGCCCAGCTTGGTGAGCCACTGCTTCGGCGTCTTGCGACGGTGTGCCGGCAGCGGGACGGCCCGGGTTGCGTGTGTGCTGGCCATGTCAGAGCACCTCCTCGAGCTTGCGGGTCTGTCTGAAGCCGAGCCCCGAGATCAACGCGACGATGATGAAGATCACGATCGCCAGCGCGCTGGCCAGGCCGTAGTTCTTGGGCGCCGAGCCGTCGACACCGGAGATCGAGTACACCATGGTGATCAACAGGTCGGTGGCACCGATCGGCGCGGACGTGTCGCCGAACCGGGGCCCGCCCTTGGTGAGCATGTAGATCAGCGTGAAGTTGTTGAAGTTGAACGCGAAGCTCGCGATCAGCAGCGGCGCGGTCGTGATCAGGACCAGGGGCCCGGTCACCGACAGCCAGGTGCGCAGGGGGCCGGCGCCGTCCACCTTGGCCGCCTCCCTGATGTCGTTCGGCAGCGCCTGCAGCGCCCCGGTCGCGACCAGGAACATGTAGGGGAAGCCGAGCCAGAGGTTCACTCCGAGCACCGACAGCCGGGCCAGCCAGGGGTCGTCCAGCCACGGGATCTCCGCCCCGCCGAGCAGCACCTGGTTGATGAAGCCGAACTTCGTGTTCAGCAGGCCCGACCAGATCAGGGCGGACAGGAAGCCCGGCAACGCGTACGGCAGCAGCAGCAGGGTGCGGTAGACCTTGCGGCCACGCACCCCCTCCTCGTTCATCACGATGGCCAGGAACAGGCCGAGCAGGAAGGTGGTCAGCACCGACAGCAGGGCGAACGCCAGGTTCCAGGCCAGGACCCGGAAGAAGGGTCCGGCGTACTGGGCGTCCGTCACCGCCTTGGTGTAGTTCTCGAAGCCGACCATCACCCGCCAGCCGGTGGGCAGCGCATTCCCGTCCGGGGCGACGAACTGGCCCCGGTCGGTGGCCGTGTAGACGGTGCCCGTGATGGTGTCCGTCATCGTGTCCGCGACCGGGTCGTAGGTGAACGTCGACTGGTAGAGGTAGCCGACGGTGCCGTTCTGGGTACGGACCGAGCCCGTCGCCGGATCGTCGCTGAACGGGACGCGGAGGTTGGTCACCGCCTCCTGGTTGCTGAAGATCTGCTGCTGGGTGGCGATGGTGTAGCCGGGAACGGCGGTCACCCGGGTGCCGGAGACGGTGGCGTCGGGAGCGGGCTGCAGGGGCTGGTCCGCGGTACCGACCTTGACCGCGCCGTTGTCGATGATCGCGAAGCCCAGGTCGGAGCCGTGGTAGACCACGGTCAGCGGGTAGGCCGCCGAGCCCTCGACCCGCTTCTCGTTCTGGGACAGGATCGAGGCGACCGCGTCCTCCTTGGTGAGGTTGTGGCCGTCGCCGTAGTTCGTCACCGAGATGTAGGCGGTGTAGAAGATGACGAAGACCTGGAACACCATCAGGAACACCACGCCCGGCGCGACGTACTTGGCCGGGAGGGTGTGCTTCCTGGAGAAGTAGACGTAGTCGAGGGCGACCAGGATCACCAGCATCCCGGTGAAGACCCACCACGACGCCTGCTGCCAGGCCGCGAGGAGGACGTACACCCCGAGCGCGTTGACCAGCGCCATCAGGACCAGCTTGACCACGAAGCCCACCCCGAAATCGAGGGAGTTCCAGGCCTTGGACTTGCGCTTCGCGGTCTCGGGGACCGCCGCCTGCTTCAGATCCGCCATTGATCGTCGCTCGCGTGGATACCGGTCAGGGGGACGCCGAGCGATTCGGCGTCCCCCCGGGTCCGGCAACTACTTGATCTTGCTCTCGATGTCGGTGATCATCTTCTGCCAGCCGGCGACGGGCTGCTGCTTGCCGGAGATGATGTTCGCCTCGGTCACGCCCCAGTAGGTCCACACCGAAGCCATCTCGGGAATCGACGGCATCGGGACGGCGTCCTGGGCCACCTTCGCGAAGCCCGCCGTGAGGGTGTCACTGGCGGCCTTCTCCGCTGCGCTCTTCAGCGCGGGGGTGCGCTGACCGGCCTCGTACATCGAGAACTGCACGTCGGTGGTCGCGATGTAGTTGGTGAGGAAGTCGTTCGCGACGATCGGGCTCTGGGTCTGCGAGGAGATGAAGAATCCCTGCACGCCCACGAACGGGGACGCGGTCTCGCCACCGGCGGACGGGATCGGGTCGATCGCCAGGTCGAGGTCCTTGAACGTGTCCAGCATCCACGGGCCGCCGATGATGAACGGCGACTTGCCCTTGGCGAAGGCGTCGACGGCGATGTCGTAGGTGATCGCGGTGTCGAGCGTCCCTGCCTTGCCCTGGTCGGCGAGCCACTTGGCGAACTTCTCGCCGTTCGCGCCGCCCATCGCGAGCTCGCTGGAGTAGGAACCATCGGGGTTCTGGGTGAACACCGGGGCGCCGAAGGACGTCTGCAGCGGGTACATCGTGTAGGGGTCACCGGTGGTGCCGACCTGGAGCAGGATCGGGTACTTGGTGCCGGCCTTCTTGCCCATCGCCAGCGCGTCGTCCCAGGTCGCGGGGGCGCTCGAGGCGAGCTTGGTGTTGCGGATCAGGGCGATGTTCTCGATGGCGTAGGGGACGCCGTAGACCTGGCCGTCCTGGCTGAACGCCTGGATCGCGACGGGTTCGAAGTCGTTCGCCTTGTCGCCGAGCTCGATCGGGGAGACGACACCGTTCTGGATCAGGTTGCCCAGCCAGTCGTGCGCGCCGATCGTGATGTCGGGGCCCTTCCCCGTCGGCACCTGGGAGGTGAAGTCCGCCTGGATGTCGGCGAAGTTCTTCTTGACCAGTTCCACCTTCGCGTTGGTGGCGGCCTCGAACGCCTTCGCGGCGGCCTCGGTGGCAGCCATCCGGGTGTCGTCCACCCAGACGGTCAGGGTGGTGCCGCTGTAGTCGGCCGCGGCGGCCGAGCTCGCGGCGCTGGCCGGCGCAGAGCTCGGCGCCGTGCCGGATGAACATGCACTGAGCGCCACGATCGCGGTGGCGACTCCAAGACTGACGATGCTCCTGCGCATCATGCTCCTCTTCGTTGAACGGGCGGTGGGAGATCCCCTGAGGGGTGTCCGCTGAGCCAGAGACTAGTACAGATTTGCGTTGAGGGTGCAATGCGTTACGCAAACCGTTACCGACTCGAGACCATCGGGTCCACACAGGAAGCCTCCGATCCGGTAGGTTCGTCCGCGACGACGCCGTCGAACGGAGGCGAGATGGGCAAGAAGAGCGAAGCCAGCGCGATAAAGCCGCGCCTGCTCGACATCGCCGAGGTCTCCGGAGTCAGCACCGCAACCGTTTCACGGGTGCTGAACGGGAAGCCCGGGGTGGGCGAGGAAGTGCGCAACTCCGTCCTCGCCGCCCTCGACATGCTCGGCTACGAACGTCCGGCCATCCTGCGGCACAAGACCGCGGGCCTGATCGGCATCGTGGTGCCCGAACTGAACAACCCGATCTTCCCCGCGTTCGCGCAGGGCCTGGAGTTCCGGCTCGCGCAGCACGGCTACACCCCCCTGATCTGCACCCAGTCCCCCGGCGGCACCACGGAGGACGAGGCGATCGAGCTGCTGCTGGGCCAGGGCGTGTCCGGGATCATCTTCGTCTCCGGACTGCACGCCGACTCGACCGCTGCCACCGAGCGCTACCAGAACCTCCGTGCGCGAGGCATACCGCTCGCGTTCATCAACGGCTGGGCCGAAGGCGTGGACGGCACGTTCGTGGCCACCGACGACGCCGCCGGGATGGACAACGCGGTGCGCCACCTGGCCTCGCTCGGGCACACCCGGATCGCACTGCTGATCGGCCCCGACCGGCTGGTTCCGGCGCAGCGCAAGATCGCCTCGTTCCGCACGGCGCTCCTCGAGCACGTCGGTGAGGCGGACGCCGAGCCGCACGTCTTCCACACCCTGTACACGCTCGAGGGCGGGCACGCCGCAGCCGAGCGCATGGTGGAGAGCGGACACACCGCGCTCATCTGCGGCTCCGACCTGATGGCCCTCGGTGCGATCCGCGGGATCCGCGGCAAGGGGCTGCGGGTTCCCGAGGACGTCTCGGTGATCGGCTATGACGACTCGCCACTGATCGCCTTCGTCGAGCCTCCGCTGACGACGGTGCACCAGCCTGTCGGTGCGCTGTGCCGCCTCGCTCATCACTTCGATGGC
>JAGQUI010000195.1 GCA_020438595.1 Propionibacteriaceae bacterium
GTCATGCTGCGTCCCTTCTCTGGTCCAGTTCAACGCTGCACCACCGGTCGGCAAGCCTTCGTCAAGGCTGGGTAAGTCGGTCTTGATTCGCGTGACGGGGGCCGGATGCGCCCCGAGACTGGGCATGACCCAAGGAGGGACCCATGCATCTGTTGAACGCTGCCGTGGCGGTCACGTCGGCCATCGTCGGTACCGCGGGCGCCACCGTCGCCTACGGCTCGCTGAACGCGCCCCCCGTCCAGCCGAACGTGCCCGAACAGGTGACGTATCACGTGTTCGCCCCGTGCGACCCGCCGGCCGTGCTCACCGAAGGGATCTGCGTGACGACGGTGGTGAAGACCAAGGTCAAGAAGGAGAAGCCGAAGGTGATCACGATCGTGGAGACGGTGCCGAGCTCGTCGAAGGGGTCGTCCCACTCGTCGAGCAAGAAGACCACGAAGAAGCACCACCACGAGGACGACCGCGAGGACGAGCATGAGGACCACGACCACGAGGACGGGGATGACTGAGTCGTGACCGCCGGTTCCGGGAGCGGCGCTCAACGCTCGCGGGCGGGCGCCCCTTC
This sequence comes from Propionibacteriaceae bacterium, assembly GCA_020438595.1. Next base: position 566 of record JAGQUI010000195.1, read on the forward strand.
CTCCTGCGGGAGCACGATCTCGACGCTGGCACCGGGCTCTCCGACCGCTGAGGTGACCAGTTGGCCGCCGCGGGCGACGACGGCTCGCCGCGCGATCTCGAGCCCGAGGCCCGTGGAGCCGGTCCGGTTGGCGCTGCGTGCGGCGAACCCCGGGCCCCGATCGTGGACCCTGAGGTGAACCTCGTGCCCGGCCAGCCAGAGCGAGACGTCGAAGTCGGCGCCTTCGGGGGTGTGCGCGAACACGTTCTCGATCAGGATGTCGACCACGTCGTCGGCGTCGAGGCGACCCATTCCCACCCGCGCCGGTGCCGACGGCAGTTCGAGTTGCACGGTCCGGCCCTGGTCCTCGGCGAGCGCCCCCCAGTACTCGACGCGCTCACGGACGACCGCGCCGAGGTCACACCCCGGGTTCAGGTCCTCGCGAACCTCCCGTCGGGCCTCCTTCACGATCACGTCGATGGCGCCCTGCAGCGCCGCCACCCGCTCCTGGAGCCGATCCGCGAGTTCCGGGTCGTCGACGGCATCGAGGTCGAGCCGCAGGGCCGTCACGGGCGTGCGCAGCCGGTGGGCGAGCTCGCCGACGCCGGCCCGTGCCTCGACCAGCAGGCCGCGGATCCGTTCGGCCAGGCCGTTGAGCGCGGACGCGACCTCACGGGTCTCGGCCGGCCCGACCTGTTCGGCGCGCGCCGTCAGGTCGCCGTCCCGCAGCCGATGGGCCGTGGCCGCCACTTCGAGCAGCGGCTCGCTGATCTGCCGGGCGGCCCTGGCCGCGATCAGCAGCGACACCACGAGCAGCACCACGCCGGTGACGCCGATGATCCACCACGCCTCGGCGACCCCGGAGTACAGCTCCGCGGCGGGGATCGTCGCGATCACGATGCTGCTGCCGAACTCGAGGGCGATCGGCACGTAGACGCGTCCGCCGGTCTCATCGACGACCGAGAAGGCCTCGCCGGCCCTGGCCCTCGCCAGCTCTGCCGGATCGAGCGGCCCGACGTTCCCCAGCGGGTCGCCGGTGCTCGGAATCACGCCGACGGCGACGCCGGACGACTCCGCGGCCGCGTCCACCAGCAGCGCCAGCTGCGCCGGCTCGTTGATGCCGGAGACCAGGATCGCGACGTTGCGCGCCGCCTGGTCGGCCCTGGCCATGCCGCGGTCCTCGGCCAGGGTCCTGACCAGCAGGGCGAGCGGCACCAGGAACGAGATCAGGAGCGTTGTCGAGATGACGGCGACGAGAACGGTGATGCGTCGCCTCACGGGGTGGCCTGTCCGGGGTCGACCATCCGCACGCCGACCCCCCGAACGCTGTGCAGGTAGCGCGGCTCGGCGGCGGTCTCGCCGAGCTTCCGGCGGATCCAGCTGAGGTGGACGTCCACGGTGCGGTCGGCGCCGCCGAAGGGCTGCTGCCACACCTCGGCGAGGAGCTCGCGCTTGGTCACCACGGCACCGGCGCGGTTGGCGAGCAGGAGCAGCACGTCGAACTCCTTGCGGGAGAAGGACACCGGGTTGTCGTCGAGGGTCACCTTGCGTCGGAGCGGGTCGATGACGAGGCCGCCGATCACGATCGGCGCTTCCTCCTCGGCCAGCTCGCTGCGGCCGCGTCGGAGCACGGCCCGGATCCGGGCGGCCACCTGGTCGGCGCCGAAGGGCTTGGTGACGTAGTCGTCCGCCCCGGCATCGAGCGCCCGGACGATCGAACGGTCGTCGTCCTGCGCCGTGATCACGATCACCGGGACGTCGCTGACGCCGCGGATCATGCCCAGGACCCCGAGCCCGTCGATGTCGGGGAGCCCGAGGTCGAGCAGCACGATGTCGGGTCGCTCCTCGATCAGCAGCGCCATCCCCGCCATGCCCGTGCCCGCCACCGACACCGCGTTCCGGCGCTCGGTGAGCACCCGCTTCAGTGCACCACGGATCGCCACGTCGTCCTCGACGATCAGGACCAGCGCCATGGGAGGACCCTACGCCACCGGGAGGTCGCGCACGATGAGGCATGATGGCTCGATGAAGCGGCGGTTCTCACTCGTGGTGCTGGTCGGGGTCTGGGTCGGCCTCGTCCTGGTGTCGACCACTGCCGTGTGGTGGGCGATCTCCCACGCCGGCTCCCGGGTCACCAGCCTCGCGGCGCCGCAACTGCCCACGATCACGACGACGTCCGGCCCCACGCCGACCGCTTCGGCGCCGACGTCACCCCGTCCCTCCGCGACTCCCTCCCCGGCCCCGGCGTCGATCCGTTCGTCCAAGCCCCGATCGAATCCGAAGCCGACCACCGCCCGGACGACCCACGCGCCCACCACGGTGGCCGTGCAGCGTTCGTGGAACGGGACGGCCGGCCGGGTGACCGGGACCTGCCGCGGGCAGAGGATCACGCTGAACGCCGCAGTGCCCTCGGACGGGTACACCGTCGAGATCGAGGGCCGCGGGCCGGAGACGCTGGAGGTCGAGTTCCACGAGAACGGTGGCGAGAACGAGACCAAGGTCAGGGGTGCCTGCCGGGCGGGCGAACCGCAGTTCTCCGTCGAGCGGGACTGACGAGTGATCACCGCGCGGATCGACGCGCGGCGCTTGCGGGTGCTTCCAGCTAGCCGCTGGTTGTTGCGAAGGTGAATGTGCCGCGGTGGATCTGTTCGCCTCGGGCTCGCCGGAGCAGTCGGGTGAATGGCCGATCGATGCCCGTTTCCAGGATCCATGCGTTGGCTGGCTCCACGCCGAGACCGGCGCACCACTCAGCGGGCACGTCGCGCTCGCCGGGCACCAGCTTGCCAGCGCACCGCCCGCCAGCGAGGCCCTCCGAGGTGGAGATCGTTCGTTCCCAGGACCCGTCCGTGTTGTTGGTAACGACCGCGGTCCACGCGACGGAATTGGCCACAGACACCTGCCGTCACCATCCGAGTCAATGAGCTGCAGCTGCAGCTGCAGCGTCGTGGTCAGGTTGGCCGCGTACGGCCTCCACGTCAGCCACGCTTCAAGCAGACGGTGCTTGGTGCCGTCAATCGTGCCGAACAGGTCGACATTCAGCAGCTTCTCGGTGACGTCTGCCACCAAGACGACCCGTCCCACCTCCCACGTCACAGAGCCACAGGCAGGCCCAGGCTGTCCGCTGAACCTCCCTAGAAGGTATGGCAGCCAGATCGAAGGGGTTGATTCTGGCGTCTCAGGTGTTCCGTGGGAAGAACATCGCCTTCACGTCGCGCGCTGGCGGCACGTCCTCGGCGTTCACCAGCATGAGCGCGGCGGTGCCGTCGTCGCTGAATGCTCCCACCGCGGTTGGCACTGCGAACTGTTCGTCGCCTGGTGCGTAGCAGGACCCGAACACGGTTGTGGTGGCCAGGCCGGGCTGACGTTCCTCGAACTCGTAGATCGGGCAGCAGTAGAGGAGGGCGTCGAGACCGAAGTCTGCAAGGTTGAGGGTGAACCCTTCCTCTCCGCGGCTGTCTCTCCCGAGTCCGAATCCGCGCACGTCCCCGAATGCGGGTGTGTCGAGGTCGCGAAGCCTGATCTCTCCGGTCTGGTAGATGATCGCCTGAATGGTGATGCTGAACGGGTCCTGCGGCAGGTCTTGCGTCAGCAACATGTCGCCCGCGTCGACTAGGGCCTCGACGTTGCGTCGGGGGCAGGTGTCGAGTGGGTGTAGTTGGTGCAGGCAGAGGATCTGTTTCCTGTGCGCCTGGTCGAGTCCAGGGAGCTGTCGGGATTGACGCTGCCCACCTGCTGTCTGGACTGACACGAATCCGGACCGGTGGTAGTGCACCTTCGGTGCGGCTACCTGTGGCTGGTGGGCTTGGCTGCCGTCGATGCGGGAGAAGGTGCGCCACCCCGGGCCGGATTGCGACTGCGGCATGAAGATGATCCCGCCGTCGCTGATCGGACCCATCGAGAACAGGTGGACGTAACGTTCGGTGGCGGGGTCGGCGAGGAAGAACCTCCGCGTCTGCCGGGCCACGCTAGTGCCGAATGATCAAGGCGAGACGGTTGAGTCCAAAGATGAACATGGCTGCCGAGATGATCAGGCCGGGGATCGTCACGACGCCGTTCATGGCACCTGCGAAGAAGATGAATAGTCCGCCAAGCGTCATGAGGACGGCGAGTGCGCCCCAGAGCAGCTTCTCGGTGCGGGTTAGGGAGAACGCCTTGCCCTTCCGAATCAGCTCTTGGACTTCGAGCTTGCGGGCGTCGTATGTGTGCTGGTCCATCGCTCCGGACGCGAGCTGGGCGTCCAGGTTCGCGAGCATGTCGGGTCCGATTTGGCGGGGCATGAACCGAACGCTACCGGGCCTGCTGGACGCCCGCAGGTCGCAGCGTAAGGTCACTTCCCGCCGCGTCCCGCTGGCCATCCATAAGGGAGGTTATGACAGCGGCAAGCGGGCGTCCGTGGTTGGTCAGCCTGGGTTGTTGCGCCCACTCAGCGAGAGGCCCGAAGGGCTGGCGGCGGGCTATCTGTTGGCGTCGACCTGGCGCACCACTGCGTCTGCCAAGGCTTCGGCATCAGATACCTGGGGAGCTTCGCCGCCCTGCGGAATGACCGTCACGTGAAGGTTGCCGTACAGCACTTCAAGAGAGCCGGGAAGATAGGCCCAGTCAGCTCCTCGAACGCTTCCTTTCACGGTGTCAGAGGTGAAGTCGTAGCCTTGCGCAACCGAGCACTTGTCGAACAGTTCGCTGGCCTCGCGGTTGGCGGCAGCGGTGTCGTAGAGCACCACTTGCACACCTTCGCTCGGCGACGCGGCGGTGCCGAACCCACTGAAGATCACATGCTTGAGGCTGTGAACGCTCGCATCTGCGCAGACCGCAGGCCCGTCCTTGAAGTCCGCGCTGTTGGCCTCCACGGAAGCATCATCGAGCGGAGTTGAGGCTGTCCCCTCGATCGAGACGGCACGGCCGGCGAAGCGCTCCTGTGCGAGAAGGCTGCGCATCTGCTGGACGCTCAAGGTTGGCCCGTCAGTCATAGCCCGCCAGACAAGGAAGCCTCCAACAACCAGCAGGGCAGTGAGGGCTGCGGCTCCTCCGATGATGAGCGGTCGCCGATTGCGCTTCGGCTGCGGCGGTGCTGCGGGCGCCTCGGCCGTGGGCGTGTCGAGGGGTTGCGTTGCCACAGGGGATGGGCCGAGAACTGGTGCTGAAGTGTGCCCCGGTTGCCAGGTGCCTGCGGGAGGATCTACCGGCTCTGTGGGCGACGCTCGAAAACTGGTCAGTTCTGACGGGCGAAGAGTGAACGGTTGTGGGCAGCTTAGCCCTGGGTTTCGTTGACGGTGGTGCGGACGCTGGGCAGGCTGTCGATG
>JAGQUI010000196.1 GCA_020438595.1 Propionibacteriaceae bacterium
CGATCGTCCACAGCATCAACGGTTTGCCGAGCAAGGGGCGGGTGTTCTTCCCCGGGACCCCCTTGGAGCCGGCGCGGGTGCAGACGGTTGCAATCACTGCCATGGCTCTGCCAACTCCTTGCACCGCAGCGCGAGAGCGGTGCTCCCGAGGGCCTGCGAGATCTCTTGGCTGGTGGGGGACCCCACGGCGGCGCACTCGAGGAACTCCCTCATGGCGCTGACATACGTTGCCCCGACGTCGAAGGCATCCGTGGGAAGTGCCTGCGTGGGCACGCCGTTCACCAAGACCCTCGACGCAGCGAAATCCCAGACTGCCGTGCCGTCGGTGCCCACGAACTCGTAGCGGCGGATCCGGCGACGTGCGACGTAGTCCAGCCCGACGGACACGAGCGTCCCCGCCTCACCGCGCAGGAGGGCGACGGCAACGTCTTCGGTGTCGATCTCGAGCCCGGACAGTTGATCCGCGGCGGCGGCCACGGCTCGCACCTCCCCCAAGATCCACCGACAGGCATCGAACTCGTGAATGAGATCCAGCAGCACCCCGCCGCCCGCCTCGGCGTTGGCCGAGTAGGACTGGCGGTAGTCGGTTTCCCGCCAATCCGGGAGCCACTGCCCGCACTCGAAGTGGGCGCGCACGACCCGCCCGAGTGCGCCACTTCTCACCAGATCGCGCACGAACCCCAACGACGGCAGGAACCGCAGATTGCAACCCGCCATCGTCGGGGCGCTGATCGTGCGGCGCTCGAGGGCCTCGGCGACGTCGGCCATGTCGCCGACTCGGGTGACGACCGGCTTCTCGACGTATACCGGCAGTCCGGCATCCAGGGTCGGGATCAGGCTTCTCGCGTGCACCGCCGATGGCGTGGCAACGACCGCGACATCGGGTTCGCAGGTCAGGCCCTGCTGCAGGTCCGGGACCACGGTCGCGCCGAGCGAGTCGGTGTACTCGTCACGACGCGCGCCTGACCGCACCACCACGAAATCGCAGGTGGCGTCCAAGGCGCGAAGGTTGCGGGCATGACGCCGGCCGATCGAACCGGTCCCCAGGAGCAGGACTCGCAAACCCGCCTCCTGTCGGTGAGCGCCGCAGCCTGTTCGGTCTGCGCCCAATCGTGGCCGAGGGTGGCCGGACGCTACGGTACCGTTTCGCCGTGTCGCTCTTCACGTCAGGCTCGTCGGGGCTGACTTGGGTGATCTTGGGTGCCGGTGGGCACGCCGCCGCTGTGGCGGACGTCCTCGAGCAGCGCGGTGACATGGTGCTCGCGGTGGCCGGCACCACCGACCGCGACTGGCCCTGTCCCGTCCTGGATAGCGACTCCGAAGCCGTCGAGTTGGCCGAGCGCACCGGGAGCCTCCTTGTCCTGGCGGTGGGCGACAACGCCGTGCGCCAACGCCTCATGGCGGCGGCCCCGTCGTTGATCGGCACCGTGACCAGTCCGGTGGCTCATGTGTCACGCGCTGCCGTGCTGGGGCACGGCACGGTGGTCATGTCCGGTGCCCATGTCGGTCCCGGTGCCGTGGTCGGCGAGGCGAGCCTGATCAACACCGGAGCGATCGTCGAGCACGACACCGTGCTCGGGTCGTCAGCACACATCGGCCCCGGGGCGGTGCTCGGCGGGGGCTGCTCAGCGGGTGTGCGCACCCTCGTGGGGGCAGGGGCGGTGGTTCTTCCCGGGGTGTCGATCGGGGATGATGTCGTCATCGGCGCCGGCGCTGTGGTGACCAAGCCGGTCCTTGGTGGCCGTGTTGTCGTCGGCAACCCGGCTCGAGTCCTGGAGGAATTCTGATGAGGGAGTTGGGCGAACTCTTCGCCACCCCCGACGCGGCGACCGTTTCGGTGATCGCCGAAGCCGGCGTCAACCACAACGGGGATGTCGACCTCGCGCACCAACTGATCGATGTTGCCGTGCGGTCGGGTGCAGCGGCCGTGAAGTTCCAGACCTTCGACCCGGTTGCCCTCACTGCCCCCAGCGCCGCCCTGACCCCCTACCAGCAACAGCGCAGTGCTCAGGCCTCCCAGGCGGCCATGCTGCGCGACCTGATGCTTCCGCGCTCGGCCTGGCGCGAGTTGAAGTCGCACGCGGACGACGCCGGGCTGCGTTTCCTCAGCACGCCCTTCGACCTGGCGAGCGCAGAGTTCCTCGTCGACCTCGGCGTCGATGCCTTGAAGCTGAGCTCGGGTGAACTGACCAATCTGCCCTTCCTGAGAGCGGTCAGCGGCCTTGGTCTACCCCTCATGCTGTCGACCGGCATGGGCGACCTCGCCGAGGTCACGGGCGCCGTTGAGGCGTGTGCATCGGCACCTCGGCTGGCCCTCTTCCACTGTGTCTCGGCATACCCCGCTCCCCCGGACCAGTGCAACTTGCGGGCAATTCCTGCGATGGCCGAAACGCTCGGACTGCCCGTCGGGTGGTCCGACCACACCCTGGGCACCTCGTCGGCGCTGGTGGCCGTCGCGCTGGGAGCACGCCTGCTGGAGAAGCACTTCACGATCAGTCGGGCGCTTCCGGGACCGGACCATCCCGCCAGCCTGGAGCCGGACGAGATGACGGAGTATGTCGAGCTCGCCCAGCTGGCGTCCGACCTGCTCGGCGATGGCATCAAGCGCCGGATGCCGGCCGAGGAGGAGAACGCACCACTGGTCAGGCGGTCCTGGCACGCTGCCCGGGACCTGGTGGCAGGCACCCTCCTGGGTCCCGACGACGTGGTCACGCTGCGACCCGAGCATGGCCTGTCACCCACTGTGGACCTCATGGGCCGGGCGCTCTCCCGGGCCATCGGTGCCGGCAAGCCGATCACCCAGGATCATCTCGCGTGAGCGCCGCCCGTCATCATGTGGTGTTCGTCGGCACGCGTGCCGATCTGGGGCCGCTGGGACCGGTCATTACGGCACTGGCGGCTCTGCCCGATGCTTCCCTGACACTGATCACGGGTGTGGCCTTCGACGTCGACGCCCTCCGCCAGGCCCTCCCGGATGACGTGCGGGATGTCGACGTCCTGGCTGTCACTACACCCGTCAGCGGTCCGTTGACCCCCGAGGAGCAGGTGCTCCACGGCTGCCGGCTGGCGAGCGGCCTGGCCACGAGCCTGGCCGGCCGATCCGTCGACGCGGGGGTGGTGCTGGGGGATCGCTGGGAACTGCTGCACGTCGTCCCGGCGCTCTTCGTCCTCGGCATCCCCATCGTGCACCTGCACGGGGGCGAGGTCACCGAGGGCGCCATGGATGACCGCATCCGGCACGCGGTGACCAAGCTCGCCGATGTGCACTGCGTCGCCAGCCCTGATGCCGCGGCCCGGGTGCGTCAACTGGGTGAACCCGATGACCGGATTGTCGTGACCGGCGCGCCGGGGCTCGACCGCTATGTGGAAGTGGCTGCACTCCCGGTGGAGCGCCTGACGGAAATCGTCGGGACCGAGGTACTTCGGCCGCTGGTGCTGTTCACCTATCACCCGGTGACCGTCGGTGAAGCCGATACCCACCAGGTGGCCGAGCACTCGCGTCAGGCCCTCGAGGCGGCCCTGTCCTTCGGGGGCACCGTCATCGCGACCCACCCGGGGATGGACCGCGGACGCGAGGAACTCCTGGCCGTCCTGGACGGGTTCGGGGGGCATCCCCGCCTCGTCGTCACCGAGGCACTCGGGCACCACTACCCCGCTGTGTTGGCCTCTGCGGATGTCGTCGTGGGCAACTCCTCGTCCGGGATCATCGAGGCAGGTGCCGTGGGCATCCCGGCGGTGGACATCGGGATCCGCCAGTTGGGCCGCGAGCGAGGTCCGAACGTCGTTCACGCCGACGACGGGGAGGGCAATGTCCACACCGCGATCGCGGAGGCACTCGCCGCTGCCGGCAGGCAGGACTGGCCGGCAGCCAATCCCTACGGCGACGGTCGCGCCGCACCACGGATCCTGGACGTCGTCCTGGGCAGTGACCAGCGACCTCGTCAGAAAGAGTTCGTCGATCGGAGGCTCGCATGATTTCCGACCTGCGTCGGTTGGTCCTGCCGCAGAGCTGCACCCTGATCGAGGCTGTGTCCGTCATCGACGCCGGGGCCGAGTCCATCTGTTGCCTCATCGACGAGGACTTCCGACTGGTCGCCACGCTCACCGACGGGGACGTTCGACGGGCGTTGCTGGCCAAGGCCGACGTCACCGAGCCAGCCACCACCTACGCGTGCCACACCCCCCGCACGGTGAAGCGGGGCACCCCACGCGCGCTGGTCCTCGATCTCATGCAGGCCGCCCGCCTGCATGCAGTCCCTGAAGTGGACCATCGCGGCGTGATCGTCGGGCTGCACACGGTGACCGAAATGCTCAGCGCAACACCCCTGCCCAACCACGCCGTCATCATGGCGGGAGGCCGGGGATCCCGGCTCGGCATGCTCACGGCCAACACGCCCAAGCCACTCATGACCGTGGCCGGACGCTCAATCCTCGAGTGGATCATCCTCGGCCTGGTCGGCGGCGGCATTCGCACCATCCACATCAGCGTCAACTACCTCGCCGACCAGATCGTCGACGCGATCGGGGACGGCTCGGCCTACGGCTGCACCATCAGGTACATGAGGGAGGAGCCGGACCAGCCACTGGGGACCGGGGGCAGTCTGACCCTGCTCGATCCCCGGCCGACCGAGCCGATCATCGTAATGAACGGCGACCTCATGGTCGAGTTCGACGCGACCCGGCTGGTTGAACACCACCGCGGTTCCGCGGCTGCGATGACCGTTGGGATCCGGTCCTACTCACACACCGTTCCCTACGGGGTGGTGGAGATGGACGCGGCCGGCAGAGTCACCTCCGTTTCGGAGAAACCCGAACTGGAGGTTGACATCAACACCGCGGTCTACTGCATCGACCCTCCCCTCATCGACCTGCTGCCCTCCGGTCAGCCAAGTAACATGCCTGATCTCATCCAGGGTTGTCTCGATCGGGGCCTGGGCGTCTCGGCCTGGCCCCTCACCTCGGATTGGATCGATGTGGGAACGCCTGCAGACCTGCACCGCGCGAAAGGAACACCGTGACCACAGTTGGCCCCGCCGCCGACCTCACCGGACGCACTCTCCTCGTGACCGGATCCGACGGCTTCATCGGCTCCCACGTGGTCGAGGCCGCCCTCGATGCCGGCGCGACGGTCCGCGCCTTCTGCATCTACAACTCCCGCGGCTCGGCTGGATGGCTCGATGAGTCGGAGACCTTCCAGAACGCCGTGCGGGAGGGGCGTGCCGAGACGGTCTTGGGCGACATCCGCGATGCCGAGCATGTGATGGCGGCCGTCAGCGGTGTCGACGCCGTCCTCCACCTTGCCGCGCTCATCGCCATCCCGTACAGCTATGTCGCCCCGCGCTCCTACGTCGACACCAATGTCACGGGCACCTTGAACGTCCTCGAGGCCGTCCGTCGGCTCGGCATTCCCCGCATGGTCAACACGTCGACCTCCGAGGTCTACGGCACCCCTGAAACGGTTCCGATCCGCGAAGACCACGCTCTGCGTGGACAGTCGCCCTACTCCGCGACGAAGATCGCGGCCGACAAACTCTGTGAGTCCTACGCCCTGTCGTTCGAGACACCGGTGACCACGCTTCGTCCGTTCAACACCTTCGGTCCGCGTCAGTCTGCACGCGCGGTGATCCCGACCGTTCTGTCCCAGCTTCTCGCCGGAGAGTCGGCCCTCCGGCTGGGTGCTCTCTCCCCGCAACGCGACTTCACCTTCGTGACCGACACGGCCGACGGCTTCCTGCGGGCGACCGTGGCCGATCTCGAGCCGGGCGAGGTCGTCCAACTGGGCACCGGCCGCACGATCTCCGTGGGCGACCTCGTCCAGTTGTGCCA
>JAGQUI010000197.1 GCA_020438595.1 Propionibacteriaceae bacterium
GGCTACGCGGGCGCAGCCGAGATCAACCCCGGGGTCGTGGGACGCGGACGCAGCAAGGGCAGGTGAGTGGACCGTCGGCGCCGCTCCCGGAGGGGGAGCGGCGCCGGCCTGCTTCTCGAGGCGCGCCTCGACCAGCGACACCAGGGCGGACGCCGGACGCGAAGTCCTCCCACACCACGCCCCTCGACCACGACCCTGATCTGACCGACCGGGCCCGGTGAACCGGGCAGGACCGCCCGGGAAGTCGCGGAGCGGGCCCCGGGAGCGCTCGCGCTTCGTAGGCTGAGGGCATGGAGACGTGGCTCCTCTACGTCGCCGCCGCGTTCGGCGGAGGAGTCGTGGCGGCGCTGCTGCGCCTGCCCCCGCTGGTCGGCTTCCTGGCGGCCGGGTTCGCGCTCGGCTTCGCGGGCGTCCCGCACGCCCCCGAACTGGAACTGGTCGCCGACCTCGGCGTGACCCTGCTGCTGTTCACCATCGGCCTCAAGCTCGACGTCCGCACCCTGCTGCGCCGGCACGTCTGGATGACGACGGTGGCCCACCTGGTCACCTTCGGGGCGCTCGCCGCCCTCGCGGTCTCGGGGCTGGTGGCCCTGGGCCTGACGTACTCGCAGGCCGTTTCGCCGGGCACGGTCGCGCTCGCGGCGTTCGCCCTGTCGTTCTGCAGCACGGTGTTCGTGGTCACCCACCTGGAGGCGAAGGGGGACGAGCAGGCGCTCTACGGCCGGGTCGCGATCGGGATCCTGCTCATCCAGGACCTCGCGGCGGTGGTCTTCCTCGCCCTGGTCGGGGGGACGATCCCGTCGGTGTGGGCGTTCGGCCTCGTCCTGCTGTACCCGCTCGTCCGCCTCGCCCGGCTGCTCTGGGCGCGGATCGCGCGGGCCGACCTGGAGATCCTGTTCGGCATCCTGATGGCCCTCGGGCCCGGCTACTGGGCCTTCACCGCGGTCGGCCTCAAGGGCGAGCTCGGGGCGCTCGTCGTCGGCGTCCTGCTCGCCAGGGACCGGCACGCCGACTCGCTCGCCCGCTCGCTGCTCCGGCTCAAGGACCTGCTCCTGGTCGGCTTCTTCCTCGCCATCGGCCTGGGTGGGACGCCGGGCCTCACGGAGGTGGGGATCGCGGTCGCGCTGCTGGCGCTGCTGCCCGTGAAGGGCCTGTTGTTCGTGGTCCTGCTGCGGTGGGCGCGCCTGCGCAACCGCACGTCCGCCCTGGCCGCGGTGACCCTCGGCAACTACTCCGAGTTCGGCATGATCGTGATCGCGGTCGGCGCGGAGCACGGCCTGATCGACCGGCACTGGCTGGTCGCGGTCTCGCTGGCGGTCGCGCTGAGCTTCCTGGTCGGCGCGGCCGCCGAACGCCGCGGCGCCGCGTTCGCCTCGTGGCTGGCCGACCGGTTCCCCAACCGTCCCGAGCACGTGCTGCTGCCCGAGGACCGCCACATCGACATCGGCGACGCCAACGCCCTCGTCCTGGGCCTGGGCCGGGTGGGCAGCGCGGCCTTCGACCGGCTCGTCGCCGAGCCCGACCTGCGCGTCATCGGCATCGACAGCGATCCGGACGTGATCGAGCAGCTGAGCGGGCGCGGCGAGGCCGTGGTCGAGGGCGACGCGACCGACCGCGAGCTGTGGGCGCGCATGCGTGGCGATCCCGCGCTCGAGGTCGCGGTGTTCGCGCTCCCGAACCGCCAGGCCAACGCGACCGCGATCGACCTCGTGCGCCGCTCCGGCTTCACGGGCACCGTGGGGGTGATCACCCACGACGACGAGGACGCCGGCGCCTGGGCGAACCGCGGCGTCGACGCCTCGTTGTCGTTGTACGCGGGAGCCGGCGCGCAGCTCGCCGAACAGGCGCTGCTGAACCGGCCGTCCCCGCCCCGGGGGTCCTCAGATGACGGCGGACGCGATCAGTGAGTCCTGCAGGCGTCGCATGGCGACCAGCGGCCGGGTCTCGTCCACCTCGACGTCGTCGTAGGTGAGGATCGTGTCGGCGGGCACGTCGCGGGTGAGGACGCAGCTGCCGACCAGCCCGATCGGGATGGCGTTCATGGCGCGGGCGTCGTCGGCGTCGATCGTCCAGCCGCGGACGTGGTGGCCGCCCATGCCCTCCAGGGTGATGCCGGCCTTCAGGTCGAACTTGGTCTTGGCGGTCACCTCGGAGCGCCAGACCCTGGTCTGGAAGTCGGCCCGGCGGTCGAGGATGGCCTCGCTGATCGACAGGTGCGCCTCGATCGAGGCCAGGTGGAACGGCCGGTAGATGGCGTAGTAGGGGCCCTTGCCGAACTTGAGGAAGTCGAGCTCCTCGGTGACCACGGCGTTCTCGGACCTCACCACGGCGAAGATGCCCGGCGCCACGTCGCCCTCGACGGTGTACTCCACCGCGGGGGTGCGGGTGAGCAGGCCGCCGTCCTCGACGGGGATCAGCTTGGTGGCCAGCTCGTCGATCGAGCAGGACGGGCCGTGCATGCCCTCGACGTCGACCGGGATGCCGGTGGCGTTCGACAGCGCGCACATCTCGAGCTGGGTCTTGGTTCCGTCGGTGAACTCGCACAGGATGCGCGGGTTCATGTTCTTGGCCAGCGCCTCCTCGAGCACGTCCTCGATCACGTCGGTGGGCCGGTTCGGGTTGTTCTTGCCCTTGCCGGTGGCCACGACGGTGAGCCCGAGGTCGCGGGCGTACTCGACGAGCTTCAGGCACTCGGACGGCTCGTCGCCGCGGCAGATCGTGTACACCTGATTGCCCGCGTTGGCGACCTTCGACAGCAGCAGGCCCACGGTGACGTCGGCCTCGACGGTCATCAGTGCGACGTCCTTGCGGTCGAGCAGGGCGGACATCGCGATCTGGGCGGCGATCTCGGGGACGCCGGACACCTCGAGCACGATGTCGACCGGCAGCTTGGGCACCTGCAGGCCGTCGTCGATCACCACCGGCTGCCCGGCCTCGACCAGTTCGGAGGCCTTCGCGAGGTCGGTCTCGACGACCGCGGGCACCCCGCGTCCGGCGTTGGCGTAGGCCTGCACGGCGCGGTCGGTGGCGATGTCGGCGACGACGGAGACTTCCATGCCCTCGGCGCGTTCGATGGTGGCGATCAGGCCGCGTCCCATCTGGCCAGCGCCGACGACGCCCACGCGGACGGGTCGTCCCACCAGCTTCTGGCGTTCGAGCAGGCGGTCTGTGTAGCTGGTCACTTTGTGTCGTTCCTTTCGACGGGGACTTCTCTGTCCCTCATTTGCACCGATTTGCATTTACATACGCGACTTTGTGCGTATGCCAAGCATCGCATCCCATCCCACCCCGGCGCAAGACGGTGACCGCGAATACAGCGGTCCGGTGCGGCGCCCAGGCGGCCACGAGTCGCTAGGGTCGAGCCGTGAGCACACCGAGTGCACCCCGGGGACGCCGCGCCCGGTTCGCCGCGGCAGCCCGCGAGACCGCGAAGGAGTTCGACGGCTCGACCGCCCGGTCGCTGGAGTCGCTGGCGCTCAGCGCCGGCGTGATCGCGTTCGTCGTCGTCGCGGCACTCGCCCTGCCGGTCTTCCGGCTCCAGTCCGCCCCCATCTCCGGCCCCGGCTCGCTCGGCCAGTACGCGGCGATCAGTGCGGCGGTGGTGGCGCTCGTCGCGTTCAGTGCGGGCCAACTGATCAAGCGCGGACGCCTGGCGAAGCAGATGCGCCCGCTCGACTACTTCGACCTGGCCGCGCTGGCGATCGCCCACGCCGTGATCGCGCTGCTGACCTGGACGCTCGTCGGCGTCATCCTCGAGCAGTCGTTCATCGGCGCCGAGGTGTTCGCGATCCCCGTCCTCGCCCTGTCCGGCGCGGCGGCAGGCGTCACCGGGTACTTCGCGTTCACGTCCGCGACCCACATGGACCTGATGCTGCTCGCCGTCGTCCTCGCGGTGTTCCTCGCCGAGGGCGTCATCGCGAGCATGCTCACCGCGAGCGACCCGCACTGGTGGATGAAGCACCTCAGCTCGCTCGGCGCGTCCGAGGGGTTCTCCGCCCTGGCGTTCAACCTGACCCTGATCGTGGCCGGCTTCATCGTCACGACCCTGGCCCGCTACGTCACCCTCGACCTCCCGACCCCGGTCGCCAACGGGCCGCGCAACCTGCGGATCTCGCTCGCGCTCGTCGGCGTCCTGCTCGGCTGCGTCGGCATCTTCCACGTGGACGCCTTCTTCTGGATCCACACCTTCTCGGCCTCCGGCATGGCGATCGTCTTCGGGGTCGCCGCCCTGCGCATCCGGCGCTGGGTGCCGGGCATGCCGCGGACCTTCTGGATCCTCGGCGCGGTGTTCTTCGGGGTGGTCCTGCTGCTCGCGGTGTTCTACGCCGTCGGCTTCTACACCCTGACCGCGGTGGAGCTGGTCGCCGGCGTCCTGGTCTTCACCTGGATCATCCTGCTGATCCGCAACGCGGCCGCGCTGAAGGCCGACCTGGTCGCCTGACCCGCCCCCGTGCGCAAGGCTCCCCATTGGTACGCAGCCGTCGGCGCGGTTGGCTGGATGGAGGGCCGGGAGGGTTCGCCCGCGTCGAGGCGTGCCCCGGATGATGGGAGATGCCATGGCAGCACCGCAGACCAGAACCACGACCGGGCGGGGACGCCGCTACGACAGCATCCTCGACACCGTGGGGGACACCCCAGTGGTGCGCGTGAACAACATCGGCGTCGACGGCGTCGACCTCTACGTGAAGGCGGAGTACTTCAACCCGCTCGCCTCGGTGAAGGACCGGCTCGCGATCAACATCATCGAGGACGCGGAGCGCAGCGGCACCATCGCGCCCGGGCAGACCGTGGTCGAGGCGACCAGCGGCAACACCGGGATCGGGCTGGCCATGGTGTGTGCGGCGAAGGGCTACCCGCTGGTCGTGACCATGGCCGACAGCTTCTCGGTGGAGCGTCGCCGGCTGATGCGCATGCTCGGCGCGAAGGTGGTGCTCACCCCGCGGGCCGAGAAGGGCTTCGGCATGTACCGCAAGGCCGTCGAGCTCGCCGAGGCCAACGGCTGGTTCCTCGCCCACCAGTTCGAGACCGGGGCCAACGCCGACATCCACGAGGCCACCACGGCCCGCGAGATCATCAACGACTTCGCGGGCTCGCGGCTCGACTACTTCGTGTCCGGCTACGGCACCGGCGGCACGCTGACGGGGGTCGCGCGGGTGCTGCGCAGCGAGCGTCCCGAGACCAGGATCATCCTCTCCGAGCCCGCCAACGCCCAACTTGTCGGCAGCGGCACGGCGCAGGAGCGCGAGCCGGACGGGGCACCCGCGTCCAGCCACCCCGCGTTCGAACCGCACCCGATCCAGGGCTGGACGCCCGACTTCATCCCGAAGGTGCTGCAGGAGGCCCTCGACCAGCACCTGTTCGACGAACTGATCCCCGTCGCGGGGGCGGAGGGCATCCGGTGGGCGCGCGAGCTGGCCGCGAGGGAGGGCATTCTCACCGGTGTCTCCGGCGGCTCCACCTTCGCCGTCGCGCGCCAGGTGGCCGAGCAGGCGGAGCCGGGCTCGGTGGTGTTGGCGATGCTCCCCGACACGGGCGAGCGCTACCTGTCCACCCCGCTGTTCGAGGAGATCCCCGCCGAGATGACGGAGGAGGAACTCGCCATCTCCCGATCGACCCCGGGGTACCAGCTGTCGGAGTAGCGGTGGCCGGCGGGCCGTTCCACACCCCGTGAAATTTCGCGAGACCCCTTCCCGGTGGCCCCGCCGAGGAGGATGATCGGCGACGAGCAAACCCCCATCCCCAGCTCGTCAGGAGTCGTCATGTCTGCTCGTTCTGTCCTGTCCGCAGTCTTCGTCGCGGTGCTCGCGCTGACCGGTGCCGGGCTC
>JAGQUI010000198.1 GCA_020438595.1 Propionibacteriaceae bacterium
CGGCTGAATGGGCGATCGATTGCAGCCCACGGACAATGGGTGACATCTCACGACCTCCTTTCAGCGAGGCTCGGGCGCGCGTGCGCGCAACAGTGGAACGGTAGCAGCCCGCCCTCGCGGACGGCCAGCCTCCGCGGCTCAGCTGAGGCAGAGGCAGAACGGGTGCCCGGCCGGGTCGAGGAACACCCGGAACGTGGTGCCCGGCTGGTACCCGGCCTTCGTCGCCCCCAGGGCGAGCACCGCGGCCTCCCCCTCGGCCAGGTCGTCGACCACGACGTCCAGGTGCATCTGCTGCGGCACGTCCTGGCCCGGCCAGACGGGCGCCCGGTAGTCGTCGACGCTCTGGAACGAGAGGCACTGGCCGTAGTCGGCCCGGAGGTCGACCCAGGCGTCGTCCACCTCGATCTTCCAGTCGAGCATCGCCGCGTAGAACCGGGCGAGCGCCTCCGCGTCAGGACAGTCCAGCACCACGCTGGGGTAACGTGCGATAGCCATGCGGGAACCCTAGAGGACGCCGCAGACAGCCCTCGACCGCAGGAATGCTGAGCGGCGCTCAGGCGGCGGGGGCGAGCCGGTACACCCCGTCGTCGGTGCCGTTGGACGTGGTGAAGTAGAGCGCTCCGTCCGGGCCCTGCTGCACCGTCCGGATCCGGCCGTGGTCGGTGACGATCTCGCCCAGTTCGGTGACCTTGTGCCTGGCGGAGACCCCGAACAGCAGGATGCCCTGGCCCTTGAGCAGCCCGACGGCCAACACGCCGTCCCAACTCCCCCACTGGGAGCCGGAGAGGAAGGTGGCACCACTTGTGGCGACGGTCGGGTAGCCGGAGCGCCACGCCGCCCGGACGGACTTCGGGAACCGCTTCCGGTCGGTCATCGACCGCTTCTCGTTGTAGCCCGGGGTGGGGCTCCAGCCGTAGTTGCGACCCTTCAGCACGAGGTTCACCTCGTCGTCGCGATTCGTGCCGTGCTCGACCGACCACATCGCGCCGGTCGCGGGCTCCACCACGAGGCCCTGGATGTTGCGGTGGCCGTAGTTCCACACGTACCGGGCCTTGCCGCCCTTGCGGTAGAACGGGTTGGACCTCGGGATCGACCCGTCGCTGCGCACCCGCAGGATCTTCCCGCCGAGCGATTTCTTGTTCTGCGGGTTGGTGCCCTTCGCCGCGTCCCCGGTGCCGATGTAGAGCATGTCACTGGAGCGGAACCGGAGTCGGCAGCCGTTGTGCCGGCCGTGCCCGATCGGGATGCCGGTGACCAGGGCCTGCACCTTCACCGCGGTGGTGTCGCTGGTCAGCTGCCACTTCCAGACCTGGACGTCGGACGCCGCCCCGGTGGACGTCGCCACCGACATGCAGGTGTAGAAGTAGCCGTTCGTGGCGGCGTCCGGATCGGCGACCATGCCGAGTAGGCCGCCCTCGGAGTTGACGTACAGGGGCGGCAGGGGCAGGTCGACGGCCTGCGGTGCGGCGTCCCCCCGCTTCGACCACACCCGGCCGGGACGCTCGTCGAAGAGCATCAGGTCGCCCGCCCAGGTCACGTCCCAGGGGATCGTCAGCCCGGTGGCCACCGGAGTGATCGTGTACGCGGGCTCAGCGGCCGTGGCGGGCGCGGCCGGCGCGACCGCGGGCACGGCCAGCGCGAGCAGCAGGGTGGGCAGGACGAGGCGGAGCCGCAGTGAGGCAGCCATGGAAGACCTCCAGCGTGAGTGGGCGGCCTCAGGCTAGCCCCGCGCCGGGCTCGCGGCCATACCCCCGGGGCATGTCCGCGCCCCCGCTGGTCGAGCCTGTCCAGGCCCCCTGCTTAGGCCTTCAGGGTGAAGGTGACCACCTTCGTGCCGATCGGGGTGTGCTTGAAGATCCAGATCGCGTCGGTGAGGCTGCCCACGTTCACGCAGCCGTGGCTGGAGCCCGCGTAGCCGACCGCGTGGAAGCCGGGCGAGTAGTGCACGTACATGTCGGGGTAGAACATCGTGCTGTACGGCATCGCGCCGGACCCGTAGTTCTCCGACGCCGGGTCGACCTGCTTGTCGTAGACCCTCCAGGTGCCGTTGGCGGTCGCGTAGACGCGCCACTCGCCCTTCTTCTGGTCCTTCTTCTTCAGGTAGTTGTAGCCGCCCAGGCGCACCTTCACGGTCCGCTTCACCTTGCCGTTCTTCATCCAGAACAGCTTGCGGTGGGACTGGTCGACGCAGATCACGATGCCGTCGGCGTAGCACTTCTTCGGCAGCTTCACCGGCAGGGCCGGCGTCCTGGCCGCCAGCGCCAGCCAGGTCTTCTTCTTCACGTAGCCGGTCGGGTTCAGGCCACGCGAACGCTGGTAGTTGAGGATCGCGTTGGCCCCGCTGGTGCGGTTGATCACGCTGGTCGAGGCCCATGGGTAGAACTTGGCCGCCTTGAGCTTCTGGATCACCAGCGACGCGCACTTGCCGGACGAGCCGGGTCCGACCACCTTGTCGACGCAGCCCTTGAACTGCTTCTTCGTCTTCTTGCTCAGCGCGTCCCAGGGATCGGTGGGCGTGGGCTCCGGCGTCGGGGGGATCGTGGACGGCGGCGTCGGCGCGATCGAGGGCGACGTCGGGACGGCGGCACTCGGCGTCGGCGAGGTCTGGTCCTCGCTGCCGAAGACGCCCTGGGTCGGGGCCACCGGGGTGCGGGCGCACCCGGCGACGAGGAATGCCGAGGCGACGGCGAGAACGGCGAGGGTGCGCCGAAGGCGGCGCCGCTCGGGCGTGGGCGTCGTGCTCATGGGGTCCTTCCGGGCAGGGTCGGCCAGAGGCCGGGGAAGCGGGTCGCTCCTGCGTCGTCCAGAACAGGGTACCTGCCGCTGGTGAACGCCAGGTTTCACGCCCGCCCCCGGTGGTGGCGCAAGGTTGCGTAGCCGCACTGCCGGGCGCGCCGCCCGCACCCACGCTAGGCGAGGACGTCGGCCAGGTAGCTGTCGGTGTAGTCGGTCTGCACCTGCACCCAGAGCGGGTAGTGGTCGGACAGCTGCCAGGTGCGCCAACGCTGGAACCGGGTCAGCGGAGTCGATCCGGTCACGCTGTCGGGGATCTCGGGCAGGTAGAGGTCGACGTCGTCGTCGGTGAACACGTCGGTGTAGAGGTCGACGATGCCGCCGTCGGTGGTCAGGAACCGGGGGTCCTTCACGCGGATCGCGATCTGGTCGTAGAAGTGGTTGCGGTCGGGCAGGTGCTCGGCGTCGATCTGCTCGGGCACGGTGAACCCCTTGCGGAGCAGCGCCGCCATGGTCTCGTGCTGGGGGCTGACCACGTTGAAGTCGCCCAGCAGGATGTAGTTCTGGGCCGACTGGGGCCTGGCCAGGCCGCGGTTCTCGGCGTCCTGGCGCTTCGCGAAGAAGTCCACCAGCGCCCTGATCTCGCCGATCCGGCGCTGCAGCCCCGCCCCGCTCTCGGTGCCGTAGTACAGGTGCACGGTGCACAGGTTGAACCGGAACCAGCCGGCCTGGAACGCGACCAGGAACGGCGTCCGGGCGAACTGCTGGCCGGTGCCCGAGGCCGTGGCGTCCGAGGCGGGGTCATCGGGGTCGGCCTGGCCGGGAGGCATCACCTTGTCACCGGAGACGATGGTCTGTCCCTGCGGCAGCACGACCTCGCCGGCGATCCTGCCGAACCGCACCTTGTCCCTGCGGTACAGGAACGCCATCCGTTCCCCGTTGCCGGAGACGCCTTCGGTGGTGTCGGTGAGGATGTGGTCCCAGCCCGGGCCAAGGATGTCGACCAGGCGGTCGAAGTCGTCCAACTTCCGGTTCACCTCCTGCACGGCGACCAGGTCGAAGCAGGAGACGATCTCGGCCAGGTAGAAGAAGCTCTCCGGCAGCCGGGGGCCAGGGTTGAACCGGCCGGCGCCGAAGTCGCGGATGTTCCAGGTCGCGAGCAGCAGGGTGGAGTCCGAACGCCTGGCCCGCAGCGGGGCGAGGCGCTGCCGCATCGCCAGCAGCCGTCGCGCACAGCGTTCCCGCTGGATCGGGTCCCGGATCCTGCGGATGCCCGTGTACAGGTTCGACATCGCGCCCCCTCACGCCGCCGAAGTCACACCTCCAGCCAACACCCTCGAGCGCGGGACGAACAGGCCCCACCGCTCGGCACTACTCCGCGGCCGTGCCGCAATTGCACGCCCGCGACGTCAGGGACGGGCGCGCTTGGCCTCGGCGAGCCACTCGGTGTCGAAGGCCAGGTCGAGCTTCTCCAGCCGCGCGATGTCGGCGGCGACCTCGTCGCAGGTGCGGCGGACGTCCGGCCGGCCGGACGCGTGGGCGTTCAGCTCGTGCCAGAGCGCCTGCAGTTGCGTGATCAGGGCCCGGTTGGCCTCGATGGCGTCCACCCGGAACTGCACCGCCTGCGCGGTCAGCTCCTCGACCCGGGAGTTCGGTTCGTCCATGGTGCTCATGCTAGGCGCGCCCGAGCTTCCCGGCGCGGACGGCGTGGAAGTACCAGGCGTAGAACAGCGTCCAGCCGAGCGCGTGGACCGTCTTCTCCGCGCGCTCCGGCGTGCCCAGGACCCGCGCCAGCCCCCGGCCGGGACGGTTCAGGCCGGCCCGGCGCGACGCCGCGGCGAGCCCGCCGAACATGCCCGTGACCAGGACGAACCGGACGATCCGGGCAGGCCCGGTCCAGGCGAGCAGGCCGCCGAGCGGCAGGCCCTGGCTCCCCGCGGCACGCGCGTACAGCTTGTACGGGACGCCGCGGGTGGGGCCGGTCAGCATCGCCCGGTAGCCGGAACGCGCCACCTGCTCGTCGACCGCATCGACCATGGCGGCGTCGATCGCGGGGATCCTCGCCATCGTCGCTGCCGAGGACGCCGCCGGCGTCCGCGCGGCCCAGCGATGCACGATCGCGCCGCCCAGGACGGCGCCGGCGGTGGCCGACAGCGTCGTCGCGAACGCCCGGCGGGGGTGCCGCAGCGCCACCCGCGACGTCCACACGTCCGGCACGATGAAGAAGACGGTCGCCTCCGCGACGCCCCATCCGAATGCGACCGCGTGATCGCGGATCGTCCCGGGAATCCTGGTGGCCATGGGTGCAGCATCGCACTTCGGCGGCCCGGAGTTCATATGCTGACGTCGAACACCCCGGCCAGGAGGCGCCCGTGCCCGTCCAGGAACCCGACGTCCGCTCGATGCGACGCGAGATCCCCCAGCGAACCACGGGCTGGGCCCGCCGTCTCGCCCGGGGTGCGCAGAACATCGGCCTCACCCCCAACGGCGTCTCGATCGCGTCGGTCGTGCTGGCCGCGATCGGGTGCGCAGCCTTCGTCGGCGTGGGCGTGGCGACCGCCTCCGACAGTTCCGGCTGGCGCGTGGGCCTCCTGCTCGTCGCCGCAGCCACTCCCCCGCTACGGCTGTTCTGCAACATGCTCGACGGCATGCTGGCCGTGGAGGGCGGCCTGCAGTCGCCGGTCGGTGACCTGTACAACGAGCTGCCCGACCGGATCTCCGACGTGCTCTTCCTCGCCGGCGCGGGCTACGCGGCCGTCGCGGTGCCCGGCGGTGTGGCGGTCGGCTGGGTGGCGGCCACGCTGGCGCTGCTCACGGCCTACGTCCGCTCGCTGGGCGCGGCGCAGGGGCTGTCGAACCACTTCGAGGGCCCGATGCCGAAGCCGCGCCGGATGTGGATCCTGGTCGCCGGCACGCTGCTCTCGTTGCTCGAGCCGGTCACGACCGTCCCGCTCGGAGTGCCCGCGGGCACCGTCCTCGTGGGGGCGCTGGGGGTGATCGGACTGGGGTCGCTCGCGACCGTCGTGGTGCGGCTGCGCCTGGTGGCCGGCGACCTCAACCGTCGCGCGTCCTCGTGATCG
>JAGQUI010000199.1 GCA_020438595.1 Propionibacteriaceae bacterium
GATGCTCCTCAGGGACCGTTGGGGGCGGCATGTTCCTCGGATGCTCCTCAGGGACCGTTGGGGGCGGCATGTTCCTCGGATGCTCCTCAGGGACCGGTTGGGGTGGGGTGGCCGCGGGCGGCTGGTTCCTCGCCGGCTCCTCAGGGGTCGGTTGGGGTGGTGAAGTGGACGGCACCGCCAGGTTCAGCTCCGGCGCCTGGGCGTGGCCGAAGCGCGCCTTCAGGAAACGGCCGTGCGTGATCAGGGCGGCCGCATCGGTGGTGTTGGCCGCGTCGTAGATCGCGTTCATCGTGCTGGAGAGCAGGTCGAGCTGGTCGATCAGGATCAGCAGCGAGGTCTTGCCGCCGTCCACCGGCCGGGAGTCGGCCCAGTCCCGCGGCAGTCGCAGGTAGGCGCCGATCGCCTCCGGCAGGTAGTCGGTGGCGGTGGCCACGACCGAGTAGGAGTCGTAGCTGCCCAGGCCGAGCAGGTCGAGCCGCGGCAGGGTCTTGCGGACCGTCCGGGTGACGGCGAGCGCACGGGCCCGCACCACTCCGGGCACGGCGGGGTCGGCGACGAGCCGTTCCACGCCGTCGAGGGACGCGCTGATGTCGGCCGCCGTGGGAGCGGCCGCCACCTCGTCGGCCCCGACCTGCTCAGGCTGCTCGTCGCGGCCCAGCACCCGGTCCCAGAAACCCATGCAGTGTCCTCTACCGGTCGATCGAGAGCGCGGGCAACGTGGCCGCGCGGGTGTCCTGCTGGGCCACGCGGTCCAGGTACTCCTTGCTCTTGGCCACCTCTGTCTCCAGGGTGCCGATCGTCGCCGACATCGTGTCGAGGGCCCGGAGCTTGAACTCGTCGATCGAGTCCATGGTCTGGTAGATGTTCTGGAACGCGGCCTGCAGCTGCTCCAGCCCGATCGTGGACGAGGCGGCCTGCTCCTGGATCTGCGCGGAGTTCTCCTTCAGCATCTCCGAGGTGCGCTGGATCATCTCCGACGTGGTGGTGTTCAGCGCGGTGATCTGGTCGAGCACGAGCTTCTGGTTGCCCAGCGCCTGGGCGACGATGACCGCCGTGCGCAGCGCCGACACCGTCGTGGTTGATGCCCGGTCGACGCCCTTGATCAGCTCCACGTTGTTCTTGATGATGATGTCGATCGCCAGGTAGCTCTGGATCGACACGGCCAGCTGGGTGAGCAGGTCCTGGTGCTTCTGGCGCACGTAGAACAGCACGTCCTGGTTCAGCGCCTTCGCCTTCTCGGGGTCGGCCAGTTCCAGCTCGGCGATCTGGGCGGCGAGCTTCGCGTCCAGTCGCTCGGCGATGTAGACGTACTGGTTGAGCCGGCCCATCACCGTCCAGAGGTTCTGCTTCTCCATGTTCAGGGCGACGTTGTCCTTGGTCAGCTCGTCCTGGCCGGAGCGCAGCGCGTGCAGGATCCCGTTGAGGTGCTGCTGCGAGCTCTGGTACTTGCGGAAGTAGTCGGTCACGTTGTTGCCGATGCCCAGTCTGGCGAAGAAGCCCTTGCTGCCGCGGGCGCCGGCCGGATCGAGGTCCTCGACGGTGCGGCGTAGTTCGAGCAGGGTCTTGCCCACCTTGGAGGTCTCGGCGAGCCCGCCCACCTCAATGGCCCGCACCGGGGTCTGCAGCAGCCGGTTGGACGTCTCGGCAGCCTTGCGGATGTCGGCGTCGCCCATGCTGCGCACCGCGTCGGCCTGCGCGGAGAAGGTGGGCGAGTTCTCCTCCGAGGAGTTCAGCGCGGTGAGGAAGTCGTTCACCTTGGCGTCCAGCACAGGAACCTGGGTGGCCTCCACCTGCGGGGCCATCGCGGGGGCCTGGGTCTCGGGGACCACCGCGGGCGCGGCGGGAGCGGTGAGGTTGAGCATGTCGGGCGGTGCCAACTGGACTGCCTGGCCCTGGTTGGACGGCTGCGCGGGTGTGGTCATGGAGCGACCTCTCGACTCGTGGGCGTTCGGCCCCCAATCTAGCGGCCCGGACCCACGTCGGAGCAGGGTGGCCGAGCGCTTCGGTGCCGGGTTGGGGGGACGGCCGGGGGCAACCCTGACGGGAGCGGCCGCGCGCACACGGCTCCCGGGTGGCGAACGGCCGGGTCGCAGCGGGGGGACCCGGCCGTCGGGAGGGGTCAGGGAGTGACCATGGCGAAGTTGTCGTCGCCCGGGTCGAGCACGGCCAGCAGGCGCTGCAGCACGGCGGTGTCACCGTCGAAGGTGAAGCCTGCGTCGGCCAGTGCCGCCGGGTTGCCCAGCAGGAGCGCGGACAGGGCCTTCGCCGGGCAGGTGATGGTGAGATCGGCCGGACCGGCCTGCTCCGAGGTGGAGTAGGTCAGCACGCCGTTCGACAGGGTCAGCCGGTAGTGGGCCTCGGCGTCGCTGAACCGGACGTCGACGGTGAGCTTCTCGTGCCAGGCCTTCGGCCCGTCGATCCGGCAGGCGATCGCGTCGAACAGGAGTTCCGGCGTGAGCGCGCCCATGATGTCGGGCGACTGCGTGGCCGTCGGCGTGCCGAACTGGCCGTCCCGCAGCTCCAGGGCCCCGGAGAGGTAGAAGTTGCGCCAGGTCCCGTTCTCCGAGCCGTACCCGAGTTGTTCGTAGGTGTCGGCCAGCAGTTCCCGCGCCGCCGCGTGGTCGGGCTCGGCGAACACGACGTGGTTGACGACCTCGGCCACCCAGCGGAAGTCGCCGGCCTCGAACGACGCGCGCGCCTTCTCGACGACCGCGTCGGCGCCGCCCATGAACTCCACGTAGCGCTTCGCGCCCTCCACCGGCGGGTGCGGCCACAGGTGCGCGGGGTTGCCGTCGAACCAGCCCAGGTAGCGCTGGTAGATGGCCTTCACGTTGTGGCTGACCGAGCCGTAGTAGCCGTGGGTGCTCCACGCCCGCTCCAGTGCCGGCGGCAACTGGATCGCCTCGGCGATCTCGGCGCCGACCATGCCCCGGTTGAGCATCCGGACGGTCTGGTCGTGCAGGTAGGCGTACAGGTCGCGCTGGAGGCTGAGGAACTCCACCAGCTCGTCCGCACCCCAGGTGGGCCAGTGGTGGGACGCGAAGGCGACCTCGGCCTTCCCGCCGAACATGTCGATGGTCTCGGTGAGGTACTTCGACCACACGTGCGGGTCGCGGACCACCGCTCCGCGCAGGGTGAGCAGGTTGTGCAGGTTGTGGGTCGCGTCCTCGGCCGTGCAGAGCGCCTTGAACGCGGGGAAGTAGAACAGCATCTCCGAGGGGGCCTCGGTGTCGGGCGCCATCAGGAAGACGATCTCGACGCCGTCGACGACCTCGGTCTGGCCGGTGGTCGTGATCTCCAGCGTCGGCGGGATCAGGGTCACGGAGCCCGTGGACGTCGTCTGGCCCAGACCGGCACCGACGCCGCCGTTCGGATTGCGGGGCAGCCTGGCGCCGTACATGTAGCCGGCCCTGCGCGCCATCGCGGTGCCCGCGTAGACGTTCTCGGCGACCGCGTGTTCCACGAACCCCTCCGGCGCCAGGATCGGTACCGACCCGGCCTCGACGTCCGCCTGGTCCACGACTCCCCGGACGCCGCCGAAGTGGTCGATGTGGGAGTGGGTGAAGATCACGCCGGTGACCTTGCGGTCGCCCCGGTGCTGCCGGTACAGCGCGAGTGCCGCCGCGGCCGGCTCGGTGCTGATCAGGGGATCGATCACGATCACGCCCGTGTCGCCCTCGACGAAGCTGATGTTGGACAGGTCCATCCCCCGCACCTGGTAGATGCCGGGGACGACCTCGAACAGGCCGTCGCGAGCGACCAGCGTCGACTGCCGCCACAGGCTCGGGTTGACGCTGTCCGGGGCGTCGCCGGAGAGGAAGTCGTAGGAGGCGTTGTCCCACGCGACCCGTCCGTCGTCCGTGTGGACCACACAGGGCTCCAGGCGTCCGACCAGCCCGCGGGAGGTGGCATCGAAATCGTTGGTGTCCGCGAACGGCAACGACGCCCGCAGCGCCCGCTGCTGCTCGACGATGGCTCTGGTCGGGGGCTTGGCTGGAGTGGTCATCCGTGGTTTCCTTTCCGTTGCTGGCGCGGCGCAACGTAGCTACGCGCGCCGCAGGTTGTCCCTTCCCAGCCTGCACCCGGGAGCACCCTCCCGGCCCCACCCGCGGGGGGTGATCCCGCGGGTGGCGCGCCCCGTGCGCAGGGGCGTCGGACCGACGGACCCTGACCTGATCGCCGGGACGGGCGCAGAGTGTCAGGCGCGGATGGTTGCATAGTCCGCGTGACCCGTCTGCCCCTGCTCTCGCCCGACCAGGCCGCCGTGCTGGCGGACTGGGCCGGTCCCGTGCTCGTGCTGGGCGGGCCGGGCACGGGCAAGACCACGCTGCTCACTCACGCGACCGTGCAGCGGTGCCGCGCGGACGGACCGGGCCCGCTGCTGCTGGCCGGCAGCCGGACGGCGGCCAGCGCGCTGCGCAACCAGGTCGTCGCCGAGCTCGGCGCCGGGTCGTGGCAGCCGGCGGTGACCACGGTGCACGCGTTGTGCCGCTCGCTGTGGCAGCGCTTCGCCGGGCGGCCCGACCTGCGGCTGCTGGCTGCCCCGGAGCAGGAGTACCGCGTGCGGGAACTGCTGGTCGGTGCGGGCCCGCGGGCCTGGCCGGACGGCCTCCGGCACGCCCTCGGCACCCGGGGCTTCGCCGCCCAGGTGCGTGCCGCGCTGGCCCGCGCCCGGCAGCTCGGCCTCGCCCGGAGGACCTGGTGGCGTTCGGGGAGGAGGCCGGGCGTCCGGAGTGGGTGGCGCTCGGCGGGTTCTTCGCCGAGTACCTCGACGTGCTGGACGCCGAGGGCGTGCTCGACTACGCCGAGCTCGTGCACCGGGTACGCCTGCTGCTCACCGACGTGGAGATCGCCGCCACCGTCACCGGCGAGGTGGGTGCGGTGCTGGTCGACGACTACGCCGAGCTCGATCCGGCCCAGGTGGGGCTGGTGGCCGCGCTGGCGGCGGACGCCCCGGTGCTGGCCGCGGCCGACCCCGACAGCGTGAGCTCCACGTTCCGGGGCGCGAACCCGCGGGCGGTGGCCGACTTCGACCGGTTCTTCGGCCGGCCGGACGCGCCCGTCCGCCGGGTCGAACTGGTGGCTGGCCACCGCTACGGCCCCGCGATCGCCGGCGCGCTCGCCGGGGTGCGGGCCCGGCTGCCGCGTCCGGCGGGGGTGGGCTCGGTGGCGCCGCGTGTGTCCGGCGAGGCCGGGGGCTCCGTCCGCGTGCTCACCTGCGCGGGCGAGGCCGACCAGGCGACCGCGATCGCGAACGAGTTGCGCAGGGCCCGGCTGGACGGCGGCATCGAGTACGGCGAGATGGCGGTGCTGGTGCGTTCCGGACGTCGCCAGCTCGGCCCGATCGTCCGGTCGCTGGTGGCCGCGGGGGTGCCCGTCGAGGTGGCCGGCGACGAGATCCCGCTCGCCCAGGCACCGTCGGTGCGCCCGCTGTTGCTCGCGCTCGCGATCACCGCCGAGGGGAGCGTGCAGCCCGACGAGACGGTGCGGCTGCTCACGTCGCCGCTCGCGTCCTTCGACGCGCTCGGCCTGCGCCGGCTGGCCCGGCAGTGGCGGCGGGTTCGCACCGGGGTGGCGCCGGTCACGCTGGCCGACCAGCTCGCCGAGGCGGTGAACGACCCCGGCTGGCTCGACCGGGCCGAGGCGACGCCGGAGGTGACCCGGCTGCGGGCCCTGCTCGGCGTGCTCGCGGAGGCCCGCCGGCGGGTGGAGGCCGGCGACCCGGTCGACCGGGTCACCTGGGCCCTGTGGCAGGGCAGCGAGTGGCCCGACCAGCTGCGCCGCGAGTC
>JAGQUI010000019.1 GCA_020438595.1 Propionibacteriaceae bacterium
ACCTCCACTTTTCGCCATTGTTTCGAGGGTAAAACCCCTAGTCAAAGCCACCTTGGGTGCGCGAGAGAGGAGTTGAACCTCCGCGGGACGCGATCGAACATGCCTCTCACTAGGCGTTATGTGCAGTTCCTGCGGCGCCACCCGAGCCTCGTGGGGCAGATGTGGGGCAGGATTCTCCGAGGTTCGGTACGGCGACGACGTCAGACTGAGCTCGCGCAGCGCTCATCAGAGGCTCTCGAGTGCTGGGACTATTCCGGCTGTCTTCCGATGAACTCGGTCATGCCGGGAACGGTGAAGGCAATGATCCCGTGGTCGGGGGCGTACACGAGACCCTTGTGGATAAGATTGGCTCGGACAGGGCCAAGGGCGTTGATCGTCTTCCGAAGGCGATTTGCTACCTCCCCGGAGCCGACACCGATGTCGCCTTCCGGACACATCGCGCGCAGATACTTCTTCTCTGCCGCCGTGGTCCGGTCCCACCTCGATCGGAAGAACCCCGAGTCGAGCTTGTTCTGACCCAAGGCGACCCCCAATCGGGCATCGGGCTGTTCGATCTGAGACCCAGTCGCAACGTTCCAGGCCTCTTGACCAAACTGCTGGATGAAGTAGGGGTACCGGCCAGAGCTGTTGACGACGAGTTCCAGTGCATCTGGCGCCCAACTCACGCCCTCCGCATCGGCTGGGCGGAGGATGGCTGCCTTGGCGTCCTCGGTTGACAGACGTTCGATGTGGCTGAACTGGAATCGCTCGGTGTACGACTTGGCCTCCGCCAACGTCTGCGGAAGCCTCGGGAGGCCGGCCATCGCGAAGAGGACCGGCCAATTGTCTTGGGCCGCGCTCTGGGCGACGACCGCGAGTGTGGTGAGTTCATCGCTGGAGAGATCCTGAGCCTCATCGATCAGGACGGCCAGCCCGACGTGGGATTCGCCGGCTGCGAGTGCAACATCCTTGATGATCCGCTTCAGGTCGGTCTCAAGGATCCCGCTGTCGGCACCACCTCCGGAGGCGTCGGCCAGATCGAGCCCAAACGTCCAAGTGCCTGCGGCATCGTAGGAGGCCTTGAAGGAGACCGCGGTTCGGAGCGCCCTGAGTAGCCTCTGGCCAGCGGATGGTTTCGCGATGTCGGACAGCGGCTCATAGAGCCCTTCGCCCAGCAGCTCTCGGAGACTTCGGCCGGCGCCCGCCTCTACCTGAACCACGAGCCAGTTGCGGGCTTGGGCGTCGTGGCGTAACTGCGTCAACAGCACCGTCTTGCCGACACCGCGCAGACCGAACAAGACCAGCGGCTGGTCAGTGATCCCCCGCTCGCATCTCTGGAGGGCAACCGACCAGGCAGCCAGCTCGGCATCGCGTCCAACGAGCGCTGACGGCTTGCGGCCAGCCCCGGGCACGTAGGGATTCCTGACGGCATCCACGGCATCTCCTAAGAGGTTGTACCTAAGTATAGTGTTCCGCTATACGCACCTACACATCTCTACACTTGGGGCCACCCGACTACCTCGACGCCGACGTGCCCGTCCCCAAGGCCCAGTACGCCCGGCGCCGCGTGGCGTGCCGACAACTAGGGTCCTCGACCAGCACGAGGCGCTGGTCGTCGGGTGTCGCACGCAACCTCGGAGTGCATCCAAAACGGGGTCTGTCCGATGAACGGTGTAAGTGGCGTTCATCTTTGGCGGTTCTTCGTGGCCGCGGGCATGCGGTCGGCGAAGGTGACGGCGAAGGCGTTGAGGGCTGGCTTCCACCGCACAGCCCATCGTGTCTGACCGGTGCCTTTGGGGTCCAGTGATCGGGTGACCAGGTACAGGGTCTTCATCGCGGCCTGCTCGCTGGGGAAGTGGCCCCGGGCCCGGACCGCGCGCCGGTAGCGGGCGTTCAGGCTCTCGATCGCGTTGGTGGAACACAGGACCCGGCGGATCTCGACGTCGCGTATAGGCCAGGAACGGGGTGAACTCTTCCCAGGCGTTACGCCACAGCCCGACGATCGCCGGGTAGGGCCGGCCCCACTTGTCCAGGAACACGTCCAGTTCGTGCTCGGCCGCGTCCCGGCCGGGGCGGTGTACACCGGCTTCAGGTCGTGGCTGATCTGGTCCCAGTACTTCCGGGAGGCGTAGCGGAAGGTGTTGCGGATCAGGTGGATGATGCAGGTCTGAACCGTGGTCCGCGGGAACACCGCGGTGACGCTGTCGGGCAGCCCCTTCAATCCGTCACAGACCAGGAAGAACACGTCGGTGACGCCGCGGTTCTTCCTGGTCGGTGAGTACGGCCAGCCAGTACTTGGCCGATTCCCCGCCACCCTGCCCGGGCCAGATTCCGAGAATGTCCTTGTGACCGTCCAGATCGACCCCGAGCGCAGCGTAGAACGGCTGGTTGGCGACCTGCCCGTCCCGCACCTTGACCACGATGGCGTCGATGAAGATCGCCGCGTAGATCGACTCCAACGGCCGGGCCCACCAGGTGTTCATCTCCTCGACGATCTTGTCGGTGATCCGGCTGATCGTGTCCTTGCTCACCGACGCGCCGTACACCTCAGCCAGATGCGCGCTGATCTCCCCGGTCGTCAGGCCCTTCGCGAACAGGCTGATCACCAACGTGTCCACATCCGAGAGCCGGCGCTGACGCTTACCGACCAGCTGGGGTTCGAAGCTGCCCTGGCGATCTCTCGGCACACTGATCTCGACCTCGCCACAGTTGTCGGTGACCACCGTCTTGGCACGCGTCCCGTTACCGGAGTTCCCGCCGTTACGGCCCTCCACAGCGTGCTTGCCGTAGCCCAGGTGATCGGTCATCTCCTCCTGAATGGCAGTCTCGGGCGACGGTGGGGCCGCCGGGACGTCGGCCGGGTCCGGGCGGCCCTCCGCTCGGGCGTTGCGGGCGACCCAGGCTCGGGCCCACGGAGAACCAGGTCCGGTCGCTATTCGGACATGGGGTCGCCGGGACCTTGCCCGGCGGGGTGCCGGAAGAGCGGGAATCGCCGTTCCCCGCGCACTGCGTGGCGCCGTCGCCGGCGGCGTGATCACAACCCTGACGCTGCTCAGCGGGGGCTTCGAGGCCGACTGAGCTCCACACCCGCCAGACCCGGCGCAGGCACGACACGAGCAGCGTCGTTGGTGGCGGGTCGGGGCCGAGGTGCCTCATGCAGGGGCGCCCGCGAAGCCTCCTCTCCGGAGCCCGGGCGGGTCAGTTGGCTTTGCGGCGGGGCGGTGTCGGCGGGGTTGAGCCGGTCGCGGTGCGCGGTCAGCTCGGCGGTCTGGGCCGGGAACAGCACACCGGCGTCGAGTCAGACCGCCTTCGCCGCCCAAGGGACGGCAGCCGAAGCGAACCAGTTCCAGCCGCGGGCGTCCCAGAGCGCCGCCTGGGCGGCGAGGCGCCCGGCGTAGTCGCTCCAGTCCGTGGCCCCGCGGCGGACCCAGCCCTTCTCGGCCGCGCCACCCAGGCGCGGGAGGAGCATGAACTCGAGTTCATCGCGGTTGGCGATGGTCTCGCACCAGATCGCGGCTTCGACGCCGGCGATCTGGTCGTCGGAGTCCACTCCCGGGGTGTCATCGACAGGGTCCCACACCACCCCGTGCCGCAGCGACATCGCCGGGTAGACCGGCAGCCCGACCCGTGCCCGCATCTCCTCCTGGGCGGGGTCGGCGGACGCTTCGGCGTGGGGCTGATCGAAGTACAGGCGGCTGATCGGGGAGATCAGGAGCCTCACGCCCGCCTCGAGCGCGCGCGGCAGGTCGTGTTCGGCCTTGGCCATCGTCTCGGCGATCAGCGGCAGCATCTCCGCCGGGATCATGGCCTGGAGGGCCTCGTTGTCCATCATGTCGCCGGTCTCGCGCGAGTCGATCCAGTACTGGGCGATGTCGTCCGGCCCGATCGCGGCCCGGGCCACCTCCTGCCAGCCGACCGCGAGCCGAGCGCGGGCGCGGACCAGCCCGATGGCCCGCTCGACGAACGCCGCGTGGGCCTCGTCGGCCATGCCGAACGCCTCGTCGCCACCGACGTGGACGTAGGCGCTCTGCGGGAACTGGGGGACGACCGCGTCCAGGACGTCTTCGACGAAGGTCCACGTCTCCGCGCGCTGCGGGTCGAGGGTCCCGATCGCGAGCCCCGGGGCCACCTCGCCGAACGCGCTGTCCATCGGCGCGAGTTCAGGATAGGCCCGGAAGATGGCCCCGGTGTGTCCGGGCATGTCGATCTCCGGCACCAGCGTGACGAAGCGCGCAGCCGCGTACTCGACCAACCCGGCCAGCTCGGCCAGCGAGTAGAAGCCGCCCCGACGATCGCCCATCGCACCGGCCCCGCCGATCGCGGTCAACTCGGGACGGGACGGAACCTCGATCCGCCAGCCCTGATCGTCACTCAGGTGCAGGTGCAGCACGTTGAGCTTGTGCAGCGAGCACATGTCGATGACCCGGCGCACCGTCTCGGGGCCGTGGAAGGTGCGGACGACGTCGAGGGAGAGTCCGCGCCAGCCGAACCGGGGACCGTCGACGATCTCCGCCGTCGGCAGCGTCGCGACACCGTCGTGCGCGCCCGCGGCGATGAGTTGGCGGAGCGAGGTCAGGCCACGGTGGACACCCTCGACGGTGGTGCCCCACACCCGCAACCCGTCGGTGGTGATGCTGATGCCGTGGCGCTCGTCGCCGTCCGTGCCCGACTTGCCGTCGGCGCGGACTCCGCCCGCAGGGGCGACGGCGTCGAGGCCGTCCCCGGCCAGGGCAACCGTGATGGCTGGGGCCCCGGGCGCCGCTGTCGCGAGGGACAGCGCGAGCCCGGTCTCCAGTTTCACATCGTCGACGAAGCGCTGCGCCGTGACGAAGAGCTCCCTGGGACAGGCGACAACACTCAGGCCGTCGCCCCCGAGTTCGACGTGGTCAGTCAGTTCGGTGGCGTGGGCGGGTGCCGGAACGATCGGAAGAGTCATGTTCGCAATGCCTATCGGACGGACTTGATCGGGACGATGGAGACTGCGCCCGCCACGGCGAGCAGGACGGCGACCGGGAAAAGGGCGGAATAGCCGAACGCGACCACGATGGCCCCGCCGAGGAAGGGGCCGATCGTCTGAGGGAGGGTGGCGGCGATGTTGAGGACGCCGAGGTCCTTCGCGAACGTTCCCTCGGAGGGCAGGACCTCGCTCATCAACGCGGCGTCGACGGACATGTACGCACCGAACCCGAGACTGCAGATCGCGGTGAACACGATCATCCCGGTCACCGTGGGCAGGAGCAACGGAACGATCATCGCGACGCCCATCACGACCGCCGCGGCGATGACGATGGGCTTGCGGCGACCGATCCGGTCCGACAGCGGACCGGAGAAGGCCAGCGACACCATGACGGCGACGAGGTTGATCAGGCCGAGCACCGGGATCGGGCCCGGACCGATCCCTCCGCGCTCAGGCACCGTGGCGACACTCGCCGAGTACCTCGCCCGCCAGCGACCCGGCGAACGTCCTCCGGATGCCGTAGGAGGTCCGCCTCCGCTTCGCCAGCAGCGAACCCCGGGGCAGGTGGACCGCGCTGCAGCCGCCAGCGTCACGCCGGGTCGACGGACACTCCCTGGAAGCCGAACCGGAAGGTCAGATTCTGGCCCACCGGCAGCCGGTACTCAGGGTGGGTCCGGGCTCCCCAGGAGTCGTCGCCCGCGACGCCCCGCCGCATCAGCGCCGGACGCAGCACCGTCCGGTGGATCGGCGGCAGCTCGTTCGGGTGCAGCGCGTTCTCGATCTCGAACGGCGTCCACGGCAGCGCGGAGAACTCCATGCCGCCCGCACAGTCGAAGCGCAGCCCGGCGCCATCGTCGTCGGTCACCTCGGCCCAGCGGACGCCCGTGTGGCTGCCCGCCTCCTGCGGACGGACGTACGGGGTCAGCTGGGCGGCCACCTCGCCCGAGTACACCCCCAGACGCGCGCCGCGCCGCCGATCGACGTAGCTCTCCTCGGGTCCTTCGCCGTACCACCGCAGGCGGCGCAGGTCCGCGTCCGCGGCGAGCAGCAGGCCGAACTCCGGCATGTCGGGCAGCCCGTCACCTGGACACACCGTCACCGTCACCTCGATCCGGCCGTCGCCGCTCACTCGGTAGGCGACCTCGCACTCGCTGGCCGGGGTCGTGGGCAGGTGGTAGGTGTAGCGCACCTCGACCGCGTCCGGATGGACTCGGACCCGGGGGTCCTCCAGTCTCGCCGTGGCGTAGCGGCTGGCAAGGAGCCAGGGTCCGTCGACGAACGGGGCACCCCAGCCCCGTTCGTTCGACGTGGGCGCGTGCCAGAAGTTGGGCCGCGGGATGCCCCGCAGCAGTTCCCTGCCCTCTTCCGGGGTCGGGCCGTAACGGTAGGAGACCAGTCCGCCGTACAACCGGGAGAACAGGGCGCTGAAGTGCTCCCCCCGGACGCCGATGTTGTGGATCCCCTCGATGAGTTCTGGTGGCCGGTTCCCGGCAGGCTCGACCAACCGTTGGCCGAACACCGCCTGCTCCCAGGCCACTTGGTGGTCGGCAGGTGCCCAGTCCGTCGACGCGCCCAGCCGGAACGACACCTCGACGGTGAACTCGCCGGCCTGGTCGGGCAGCTCCAACGGTAGCCGGTACGTCCGGGTCTCTCCGGGCGCGACGTCGGTCTCGACGACCTGCTCGGCCAGCACCTCACCCTCGCGCGCCAGGGTGGCCACGCACTCGTACGCCGCCGACGACGTGAACAGCAGCCGGTTCTCCACCTCGACGCCGTCGCGGGAGATCGCGATCCGGAACGGCTGGTAGAGGTAACGCACCTCCTGCAGCTTCGGCGTGGGGGTGTGGTCGGCGAAGAAGACCCCGTTGGCGCTGAACTCGAAGTCGGCGGGGCGGTCGCCGCAGTCACCGCCGTAGCCGAAGAATTCGCGTCCGTGCCGGTCGACAAGCCGGATCGCCTGGTCGGCGAAGTCCCAGATGAACCCGCCCTGGAACAGGGGCTCGCGGTAGGCCAGGTCGACGTAGGCGTCGACCGCGCCGAACGAGTTGCCCATGGCGTGGGCGTACTCGCACAGGATGAACGGCTTGTCGCGGTGCGTGGCCAGATAGGTCTCAACCTCGGCGGCGGGGGTGTACATCTGGCTGGTGACGTCGGTGGTCTGGGGGTAGCGCGGGTCCCAGTGGACTCCCTCGTAGTGCACCGGGCGGGTGTCGTTGGCGCGGAACCAGTCGGCGACGGCGAGGATGTTCGTGCCGCCGAAGGACTCGTTGCCGCACGACCACATCACGATGCAGGCGTGGTTCTTGTCCCGCTGGTACATGTTGGCCGCGCGGTCCAGCAGCGCGTCCCGCCACTCCGGTCGGTCGCCGGGCACCACGTCCTCGATCGGGATCCGGCCCAGCCGGTGGTTATCCCAGCTGCCGTGGCCCTCCAGGTTCATCTCGTCGATCACGTACAGCCCGTAGCGGTCGCACAGTTCGTAGAAGAACGAGTTGTTCGGGTAGTGGCTGGTGCGCACCGCGTTGATGTTGTGCGCCTTTATCAGCCGGATGTCGGCCTCGGTCTGCTCGCGGGTCATCACCCGTCCCTGCAGACCGAACTCGTGCCGGTTCACGCCGTTGAACACGATCCGCCGGCCGTTGATCTTCAGCAGCCCGTCCTCGATGCCGAACCGGCGGACGCCGACCTGCTGCGGCACGTACTCGACCAGCTGGCCTGCGTCGTCCAGCACCTCGATCACCAGGTCGTACAGGTGCGGATCCTCCACGCTCCACAGCCGTGGAGCCGGGACGCGGACGGTGAGCGTGCCGTCCCCGGCGTCGGTCAACCCGTCCACCCCGGCGAGCGTAGCCCGGACGCTCCCCCGTCCGGCGAGCGTGACCCGCACGGACACCACCGCCTCGGCGAGGTCGTCGGCCACCTCGGTCATCACCTGGATGTCCTCGGCGTGGACCGCAGGCCGCCGGTACAGCACGACGTCACGGAACAGGCCGGAGAACCGGTAGAAGTCCTGGTCTTCGATCCAGGAGCCGGCGCTGAACCGGAACACCTGGACGGCCAGGGTGTTCTCGCCGTCGACGAGAGCCTCCGTGAGGTCGAACTCCGAAGGGGTGAACGTGTCGGTGCCGTAGCCGATCCAGATGCCGTTCAGCCAGACAGCGACTGCGCTCTCGGCCCCGAGGAAGGACACGCTGAGTCGCTCGCCTCCGGCCAGCGACCGGTCGAGCGTGAACGTCCGCAAGTAGCTCGCCACCGGGTTGAAGCGCTGCGGCACCCCAGGGGGCTCGAGCGTCTCCAGACCGTCCCACGGGTACTGCACGTTGGTGTACTGCGGACGCCCGTAGCCCTGCAACTGGATGTGCCCGGGAACCTCGATGTCGTCCCAGCCCGAACAGTCGAACCCGGCCGCCTCGAACCCGGCGACCGCCTCGGCCGGGTTCATGGCGTAGTGGAACTTCCACACCCCGTTGAGGCCTTGCTCGAAGCTGCTCGTCCCGGACGCCGCCTCAGCGGCGTCCGCGAACCAGCGGTGGTCGGAATGGGCGGGCAGCCGGTTCTCCGACACGTAGGTGGGATCGGCGATCCTGGCGA
Source organism: Propionibacteriaceae bacterium (assembly GCA_020438595.1). Next base: position 8,528 of record JAGQUI010000019.1, read on the forward strand.
TGTCGAACGTCACTTGATGGCTCCTGTGATTCCTTCGGCGAAGCTGCGCTGCAGGACCAGGAAGACCACCATCGCCGGCAGCGAGGCGATCAGCACCGCCAGCATCAGCACGCCGTAGTCGGTCACGTAGCCCGCCCGCAGGTTCGAGATCAGCATGGGCATGGTCTGGTAGGCGTTGTTGACCAGGATCACCTTCGGCCAAAGGAAGTTGTTCCAGGCGGCCATGAACGTGATCACGGCCGCGGCAGCCAGCGTCGAGCGCATCGTGGGCAGGTAGATCCGCCCGAAGATGCTCAACTCGCTCAGCCCGTCGATCCGGGCCGCCTCGATGATCTCGTGGGGGAACGACCGGGACGCCTGCCGGAACATCAGCACCAGGAACGGCGTGGCGATCGCCGGCAGGATCACCGCGAAGGTCGAGTTCACCATCTTGAAGGTCGCGAACATCTGGAACAGCGGGATCATCGTCGCCGCGAACGGGATCATCATCGCCAGCAGCAGGACGGCCATCAGCCGGTCCTTGCCCCGGGAGTGGTAGACCTCGAACCCGTAGCCCGCGATCGAGCACACCAGCAGCGCCAACACCGTGGTCGCCACCGCGTAGAGCGTGGAGTACCACAATGCCGAGCCCAGGTTCTGGGAGGCGACCAGATTGGTGAAGTTGGCGATCAGGTTCCCTCCGGGCAAGAGCCGGGATCCCAGCACGTCCTGGCTGGTGTTCGTCGCCGACACCAGCATGAAGTACAACGGGAACACCGAGGCCACCGCGGCCAAGGAGAGGAAGACGTAGCCGGGAACCCGGCGGAGCTTGCGATTAGTCACGCTTGTCACCAACCTTCATCTGGATCCATGCCAGCACGGCGACCATGATCAGGATCGCGTAGGACAGCGCCGCCCCGTACCCGAAGTTGGGGTTCTTCTGGAAGGACAGCTCGAACAGGTAGTGCGACATCGACATCGTCGTGTACGACGGTCCGCCCTGGGTGAGGTTCCAGGACTCGTCGAACAGCTGGATGGTGCCGTTGGTGGACATGATCGCGGTCAGCAGGATCATCGGCCGCAACTGCGGGACGGTCACGTACCAGAAGGTCTGGAAGGCACCTGCGCCGTCGATCTTCGCCGCCTCGAAGGTGGAGCGGTCGAGGTTCTGCAGCGCTGCCAGATAGAACACCATGTTGTAGCCGGTCCAGCGCCATAGCAGGCCGAGGATGATCACGAAGCGGGCGGTGCCGGTCTGGCCGAGCCAGTTGATCGGCGAGTCGATGAAGTGCATACCCATCAACGCGTCGTTGACGATGCCGTCGTTGGCGAACATGGTACGAAACACCAGCGAGTACGACACCAGGCCGACCGCGCAGGGCAGGAAGATGGCGGTGCGCCACAGGCCCTTGAACCGCAGGTTCGGGTCGTTGAGCAGGTTGGCCAGGACCATCGCGACCACCAGCATGATCGGCACCTGGATGATCAGGTAGATGAACGTGTTCTGGACGGTCAGTCCGAAGATCTCGTCGGAGAACAGGCGCTGGTAGTTGTACCAGAGCGGGTCGGCCCAGTTCATCCTGGTGCCACGGCCGGTCTGCAGGGACAGCAGGAACGCCTGGATCATCGGCCAGAAGTTCATCACCAGGATCAGCAGGGCGGCGGGCAGCAGGAACACCCAGCCAGTGAGGCTGCGCCGACTCTCGATACCGAGTCGGCCGCGATTGTGGGGAGAGCGGGCAGGAGTCGCGTCCGGTGGCCGGGTTTCGGCATACCGCGACGTCGGGGTACTTGCAGACACGGTTTTTCCACCTCTCGGCCGGGTGGGGGCCGCTCACTGCGGCCCCCACCCGTGGTCAGGATCGGACAATCACTTCATGGCGAACTCGACGGTCTTCTGGGCCTCGTCGAGTGCGGTGTTCGGATCGGTGCCGTTCAGGATCTTGGTGACCGCGGCGCTCATCGCGTCCCGACCCTCGTAGTAGTAGACGCCGGTGTTGTTCTTGGGCACCTGCTTGGAGAACTCGATCACCTTCTGGAACACCGGTTGCCCGCCGAAGAACTCCTGCGGCTCGGCGTACACGCTGCTCTCGGCCATCGGCAGCCAGTTCGCGACCGCGCCCGAGGACGGCAGGATCGTCTCGTACAGTTCCTTGGAGCCGGCGAAGGTCTTGCTCAGGAAGTCGGCGGCCAGTTCCTGGTTGGCGTTCGAGCTGATCGCCCAGGACGAGCCGCCGTTGGCGGAGTAGTTGGTCGCGCCCGGCACGCCGTCCAGCTTGGGCAGGTTGGTGATCGCCCACTTGCCGGACTGGTCGGTGGCCTTCTGCAGCGAGCCCATGATCCACACGCCGTTGATCGTGCCGGCCACGTTCGAGTTCACGAACGAACCGATGTACTCGTCCCAGGAGTTCACCTCGACGAGAATGCCGGACTTCACCATCTCGTTGTAGACGTCGATCGCCTTCAGCAAGGCCTGGTTGCCGCTGATGGTCGGGTTGCCCGCCTCGTCGAACAGGCTCGCCCCGGCGCTCTGCAGCATCATCATGATCATGTCGCCGGAACCCGCGGTGCCCGACAACAGCGGCTTCTTGGTCTTGGCCAGTACCTGCTTGCCCTTGGCGATGAAGTCGCTCCAGGTGATGTCGGTGAAGTCGTCGATCGTCATGCCCGCTTCCTTCAGCACGTCGGTGCGCAGAGCGGTGATGGCGGTGCCGTTGTCGAACGGCAGGCCGTAGTTCACGCCGTCGACGGTGGAGTAGGCGGTGACGCCGGCGGGGAACTGGCTGAAGTCGACGCCGGACTTGGCGTAGTCACTGAACAGGTCGGGGTAGTTGATCACGTTCTTCTGGAACGCGTTGTTCTGCATCAGGAAGATGTCGGGGAGCTGGTCAGTGGAATTGGACTGGGCCAGCGTGGTCAGCTTGGTCTGCACGTCGTCCCACGGCGTCTCGACGACGTTGACCTTCACGTCCGGGTTGTCCTTGGCGTAGATCTTCGCGGCCTCGTTCATCGCGTAGATGTTGAAGGCCGGGTCCCAGCACCACACCGTCAGCGTGCCGGACTTGCCCCCGCCGGACGCGGGGGCGCCGGTCGCGCTCGGGGTCGTAGGCCCACCGCCACAGGCGGCCAGGGCGAAGGCCAGCGGCGCAACCAGCGTCAGCGAGGCGAACTTCCTTAGCTTGTTCATCGAGTGACTCTCTCGTGTTGATCGCACCGAGGCGCGGGCCAGTGCCGTCCCGGAGGGCATCCTTACCCTCGCCGACATCGGGGCAGCTAGCCACGATGGCAACGTAAACATAACATCCTCGAAGAGGAGCTGTCACCACTCTGGACGGTCACAATCTGATAACGGTGCCCTTCTGTGGCGAGCCGATGGTGACGTCCCCAGAGGTTGGGCACAGGGCGCTACGATCGGCTCATGCCCACTGCTGCTCGTCGTGGCCGCAAGAAGACCGGCCCCTCGATCGAGGACGTCGCCCGCCTGGCTGGGGTCTCCGCCCAGACGGTGTCGCGGGTGTCGACCGGCGCGAACCCCGTCCGCGAGTCGACCAGAGCGCGAGTTCTGGCGGCGATGGATCAACTCGGCTATTCGCCCAACCGGGCAGCGCGGGCGCTGCGGAACGGCACATTCGGCACGATCGGGCTGGTTGCCCACCGCTTCGAGCGCACCGGCGAGGCGCTGATCACCGCCGCCGTCGCGGAGGCGGCTCAGGCCGCTGGCTACGCGATCACCCTGCTGGGCGTCCGCGGCCCCGAAGCCACCGACTGGGAGCACTCGGCGCAGCGGTTGACCCATCAGGGCGTGGACGGACTGATCATCATTCGCGCCGAGCAGACGGCCCCTGAAAGCCTTGCCCTTCCGGCCGGCCTGCCGGTGGTTGCTTCCGACTCCCGTTTCGTGGGCTACTACCCGACCGTTGCGGCCGATCAGACCCAGGGCACCCAGGATGCCGTCAGTCACCTGCTGGAGCTGGGCCATCGGACGATCCATCACATCGCCGGGCCGGCGGACGCGATGGCGTCCCAGGTGCGCACCGGGACCTGGCGACGTCGCCTCGAGGAGGCAGGCGTCCGCCCGCCGGACCTGTGGCGAGGAGACTGGACGGGTGGCTCGGGCTACCGTGCGGGTCTCCAGATTGCCGCGGACCCGTCGATCACCGCGGTCTTCTGCGCCAACGACGAGATGGCGTTCGGCCTGATGCGAGCACTGTACGAGGCCGGACGGCGGGTACCCGAGGACGTCTCTGTGGTGGGCTTCGACGGGATCGCGCTGAGCGAGTTCTCCGCACCGGCGCTGACCACGGTGCGGCAGGACTTCGGCACCATCGGCCGCGAACTCGTCCGGCTCGTGATCGAACAGATCCGGTCCGCGGGCGTCCCGCCCCAGGTCCGCCTGCTCGTGCCTACCGAGCTGATCGTCCGAAGCACCACCGCTCCGCCGCCGGTGCGGTGATCAGCTCGGCTCATCGGGTGGTTCGTTTCCTCCGAGCTCGACCCCGACGGCGGCTCCATGACCCGAGGAGCAGCCCCGGTGCCATCGGCCGCAGCGAGGTCAAGCGGAGCTGCGCAGCGGAGACACTGTGACGTCGTGGATGGTTCGGATCATCACCACCCGTTCGTTGAGTGTGGATTCTGGCGGGACGCAGATCTTGGCCCCGAGGTAGGCGGCGGGCTTCCCGTGGACTGCGGGCTCCATCGCGATCCTCGAGCACTCGGCGATCCGGCGGATTCCCAGGAGTGAGGACGGCTCGTCGGGTGTGGCCGGCAGGTGAGCGTCCGCCCACGCCGGACCGTAGGCGGATCGCGATGGCGAGGCCCCCGAGAAGACCACACCACTGAGCCGGCCGCGTGCCCGGGTTGCTGCGATGGCTCTCGCCGGCGCGGCCGGGTCTCGGGTCTCGATGCAGCTGCGGCCCCAGTTGAGGTGGATACCGATCCCCGCCTGGCGGGCCACCTCGATCTCATCCTCCAGGGGAAGGAAGCCCTTCTCCGGGACCTGGCCGGGGAAGTAGCGGTCGCAGTGCTCGATGACCACCTCGGCGCCGGCCCAGTCCCATTCCAGGAGCTGGCCAAGGCTGGCCAGAAGGCGGTCGGGTTGGTCGATCCGGGTGGGAGCCGAGTGCAGTTGCACATACTTGATGGCGTTGCGGCCGAGCGCGTCGGCGAGCCGGAGCATGCCGTGACGAATCTCCTGCGCATACGCCAGGGCCTCTGCCCGTCCGGCCGGGTCGGGTGAGGCCAGACCGAAGACCGGGTTCCGTCGAAGCCGTTCCATCGTCCCGGGGATCGCGGTGATCGTGTTCGTCTGCCAGGTTGGCGCGAGCCTGCCAGCCAGCCAGCCGGGACGGGACTGGATGTCTCCGGGAAAGGGAAGCTCAAGGCCGTCTATCCAGAGTTGCTCACTGAGTGAACGGTAGAACGCGTCCTGCTCGACCGGGTCAGCCGGCATCGCCGCGTAGGCGCCGACGACGAAGGCGGGGTCTGGGAGTGGGCCGCTCATCCGTCCACGCCCCCGGGACCACGGGTGATTGCTGTGGCGATCCTTTCCCAGAAGGCAGCCATGGTTGCTGGTTGGGGCTCGAGGGCGGTATCGGCACCGTGGTACATCCCGGGCACCACGTCGAGCTCGCACGGCACCCCGGCGGCCCGGAGCCGCTCGGCGTCGTCGCGGTCTTCTGCGAGGAACAGGTCGAGGTTTCCGACCCCGATCCACGCCGGGGGAAGACCGGTGAGGTCCGCGCGTCGGGACGCGACGGCGTACCGGGGAGGGTTCTGTACCGACACGTCGGCGAGGTAGCTCCGCCAGGCGTACCGGTTCTGGGCGCCGTCGGCGATCTGCTCGGCAGCGATCGTGTCGCCGGCCGCCAACGCCTGCTCCACCTCGGCGCGGCTGAGCGCGTCGGTGAGGTGGATCGCGCCGGAGGACTGCCGGACCTTGAACCGGCTGATCTCCGCGGGCAGGTCAGGGAAGTCGACCGCCACCCCCAGGTCGTAGATGCGCACGGTCACGTCGTTGGCAGCCGCGAGCGCCGACACCCCGGCGTGACCGCCGGCGATCCCGTACACCATCGCCGGCGTGATCGCCGCCGGGTACGCCGACACCCCGTCCGCAGACACCCCGTGGTCCCCGGCGAACACCACGACCCGGACGTCGTCGAGCTGGCGGGGCGGGCAGGTGCCCTGGCAGGACGCCACCCAGGCCGCCAACGTATCCAGCTCGCCCGGGCATGGCCAAGGCCGGGAAGGCCAGGCTGCTGCGCACCGCGTCCAAGGCGAACCCTCGACGGGCTGCCGAACTGGTCGACCAGATCCTGGCCGCGCTCAGCCAGCAAACCGTGGCTGTGCCCGGTACCGCCGCAGCTGAGACCGTCCTGCCCAAACTCGCCACCACTCTTGCCACCGTGCTGGACCAGCGCGCCGAGATCGCCGCGCAAGTCGAACAGGTCCTCGATGCCCACCCTCTTGCCGAGGTCCTGACCTCCATGCCCGGCGTCGGGGTCAGGACCGCAGCCCGCATCCTGCTCGACGTCGGTGACGGCAGTTCGTTCCCCACCGCCGGCCACCTCGCCGCCTACGCCGGTCTCGCCCCGGTCACCCGCCGCTCCGGCACCTCGATCCGCGGCGAGTTCCCCGCCCGCGGCGGCAACAAACATCTCAAACGAGCCCTGTTCCTGTCCGCATTCGCCGCCCTCCGCGCCGACCCGACCAGCCGGGCCTACTACGACCGCAAACGGGCCCAGGGCAAGAAGCACAACGCCGCGCTCATCTGCTTGGCCCGCCGCCGCTGCGACGTCCTCCACGCCATGCTCCGAACCGGCAGCCACTACCAGCCACCAGCCGTCGAAACAGTCCCCGCCGCTTGACACGAAACATAGGGACACCCCCCCCGAAGCGTCACGTTAGGGTCCGAACCTCAACTTCTGTCACACCTGCTCCGCAGGCTCTAGAACTCATCGGACACCTGTGCCCGGCCGTGGGGCAGACGTGGGCCAGCGAACTTGCCCGCAATGAGCGTCGCGGCGTGTATGTCCTTGTGGGGCGACGATACCTGACCTTGCCCGCGGGGACGAACGAGGGGCAGGTGGCCAGCGTCGAACGGCGTGGCTACCCGGCGCATCAAGCAAAGCAGCTTGTCAAAGCAAGTTCGGTGGAGTCCAGGTCTGAACGAGAGAGGCGCCAGATCCTGAGAGCAACAATGGACAACTGTACGTTTGCCCTTGTCAGAGCCATTCGCCCTCTTCAGCTTCGACGTTGATAGGTGCGATACCTCTATGCGAAAGAATGCATCTGGCCTAGTCAGAGGCACCTTACGGTGCGCGAGAGAGGAGTTGAACCTCCCGTGGGGCGCGACTGAACATGCTTCTGACGAGGCATTATGTACAGTTCCTTCTCGTCTCTCCCACCTTCGTGGGGCGGATGTGGGGCAGGAATCACACAGGATCACGAGTGCGACGCGCCGAAACC